>NZ_SMKP01000118.1:0-32696 GCF_004349015.1 Nonomuraea diastatica | reverse complement strand
AGGGAGGACACGGGCTGCGGATCGGCGGGGACGGCGGGGACGGGTGTTTCCGCGCCGTTCACGAAGACCTGGGGACGGACGCCCGAGGCCGGGACCAGGACCGGCCAGTAGATCCCGTACGGCGTGGCGTTGCCCGGCGGGGTGAGGCCGTGGAAGCCCGGGTAGCTGGCCAGCCCCGTCTCCACCACGGCCGAGGAGAAGGCCCGCCCCGCCGTACGTTCGTCGGCGCCCATGACCGTGATCCGCAGCAGGCCGGACTCCGTGAGCGTCACGTCCACCGCGTCGAACGACTCGCGCGGGATCCGCGCCCAGATGGCCTCCTCCGCCACCCGGGCCTTGGCCTCCACGTCGAGCCCCGTGAGCACGAGGGTCATGGTGTTCCGGTAGCCGCCCACGTAGTTGACGGCGACCTTGAGGGAGCCGGGCGGCGGCTCGCCCCGGACGCCGGAGACCAGCACCCGATCGGGCCCGTCGTCGGCGAGCGTGATCGTGTCGAACCTGGCCACCACGTCGGGGCCGAGGTAGCGGGGGCCGCCCAGCTCGTACACCAGCTGGGCGGTGACCGTGCCGACCGAGACCAGGCCGCCCGTGCCGGGATGCTTGGTGATCACGGCGGATCCGTCCGGGCGGAGCTCCGCGAGCGGGAAACCGCAATGGGCCAGATCGGGTACGTCCTGGAAGAACGCGTAGTTGCCGCCGGTGGCCTGGCAGCCGCATTCGATGACGTGCCCGGCGACCACCGATCCCGCCAGCGGGTCGAGGTCGGCGGGACCCCAGCCGTACCGCCAGATGCCGGGCCCGGTCACCAGGGCGGCGTCGGTGACGCGGCCGGTCACCACCACGTCCGCGCCCGCCGACAGGGCGGCGGCTATCGGGCGGCCGCCCAGGTAGGCGTTCGCGGTCAGCGGGGTGGCGTCGAGGCGTTCGCCGGTGTCGGCGTTGACCAGGTCGAGGGGCGTGCCGGTGAGGTCGTCGCCGGTGACGTGGGCGACCGCGGGGGACAGGCCGAGGCGGTCGGCCAGCTCGTGCACGGCCTCCGCGCACCCGGCCGGGTCGAGGCCGCCCGCGTTCGTCACGATCTTGATGCCCCGGTCGAGGCAGGGGCCGAGGACGTCCTCCAGCTGCCGAAGGAACGTCGGCGCGTAGCCGGGGCGGCCCTTGAGCCGGTTGCCGGCCAGGATCAGCATGGTGAGCTCGGCGAGCCAGTCGCCGGTCAGCACGTCGATCGGCCCGCCCTCGACCATCTCCCTGGCCGCGGACAGCCGGTCTCCGTAGAAGCCGCTGCAGTTGGCGACGCGCAGGGTCATCGCGTGGCCCATGTGGGCGGCCGCTTCTCCATGTACGCGGTGATCCCCTCCTGACCCTCCTCCGAGGTGAAACGTTCGGCGGACAGCGTGGTCATCTGCCGCAGCCCCTCCGGGAACGACATCGCCGGCACCTGCCTGACCAGCTGCTTGGTGATGGCCAGCGCCTCGGGAGCCCCCTTGATCAGGAGGTCGGCGTAGTGGGCGACCGCCGCGTCCAGCTCCTCCTCCGGCACGGCCTTGGAGATCAGCCCGATCTCCGCGGCCCTGGCGGCGTCGAAGACCTCGCCGGTCAGGAAGTATTCGGCGGCGGCCCTGGGGTCGAGCCTGCGCAGCACCGGCACCGAGATCATCGCGGGCACCACGCCGAGGCGTACCTCCGTGAACGCGAACGACGCCGTCACCGGAGCGACCGCGAAGTCGCAGGCCGCCACCAGGCCGAGGCCGCCCGCCCGCGCGGTGCCGTTGAGCCGGCAGATCACCGGCTTCGGGCTCTCCCAGATGAGCGTGAGGATCTCCGGGAACGACGCCGTCACCGGCGCGTCCGGCTTGCCGTCCGCCGCGCGCTGCTCCTTGATGTCGGCTCCCGAGCAGAACACCTTGCCCGTGGCCGTCAGCACGATCACCCTGGCTGCCGGCTCTGCCAGCGCCCAGTCGAGCCGCTCCCTCAACTCGCCGAGCAGGCGCACGGACAGGGCGTTGCGATTGGGCGGCGAGTCCAGCGTGATGGTCGCTACGCCCGCCGCCAGGTCCTGGTGGACCAGGGTCATGTGCTCTCCTCCTGGATGATCGCCAGCACGGCTCCCGCCTCGACCTGCCGGCCCTTCTCTACGTGGACGCCGGACACCACGCCGGCGACGGGGGCGGCGACTCGGTGCTCCATCTTCATGGCTTCGAGCACCAGCACCGGTTGCCCCTGGGCGACCCGGTCGCCGGGCACCACCTCGACGCGCAGCACGCAACCCGGCATGGGGGCCAGCAGGGACCCCGGCGCGACGTGCTCGACCGGCTCGGGCAGCCGGGGGAGCGGGGTCAGCACGGCGCAGCCGCCCGCGTGGTCGACGTAGACCTTCGGGTCACCGTCGTACCGGGCCACCTCGAAGGTGTGGCGGACGCCGTCGCGTTCGAGGACGACGGTGTCCGGCTCGGCGCTGAGCACGGTGATGTTCTCAGGGAGCGGGTCGTACACGATGTCGGTCTCGGCGAAGCGGGTGCGGCGGGGCCGGGAGCGCACGTTGCGCCACCCGCTCGGCAGCCCGGCCAGCACACGCGCGTCGCGCCGGTTGGCGGCGGCAAGGGCGAGGGCGGCGGCCAGCGCGGGCATCTCGCCCGCCGTCCCGCCCGCTGTCCCGCTCCTCGCTTCGCCGTCCGCCCTGGCCACCGGGCGGTTTCCGACACCGTGGACGGGGCCGTCCGGGTTCAGGAATCCGGTATGAGTGTCACCGGCCAAGAAAGCTGGATGTGTCAGGATCCGTACGAGCAGGTCGCGATTAGTGGTGACCCCGTGGAGCTTCGCCCGCCGCAGCGCCGTGGCCAGCCGCCGCACCGCCTCCCCGCGCGACGAGCCGTGCGCCACCACCTTGGCCAGCATCGCGTCGTAGTGCGGCGACACCACGGACCCCGACTCGACGCCCGCGTCCACGCGCACGTCCCCTGGCACCTCGAACCGCCGCAACACCCCCGTCTGCGGGAGGTAGCCGTCGTCCTCCGCGTACAGCCGCGCCTCGACCGCGTGCCCGGCAGGCTCGGGAGGGCTCGCCGGCAGCGCCTCACCCTCGGCGATCTCCAGCTGGAGCCGGACGAGATCGACGTTGTGGACCAGCTCGGTGACGGGGTGCTCGACCTGGAGCCGGGTGTTCATCTCGAGGAAGGCCACCCGGTCGCCCTTGACCAGGAACTCCACCGTCCCGGCTCCGACGTGGCCGACCGCCCCCGCGGCCCTGACGGCGGCCTCGAACAGGCGCTCCCTCAGCTCGGCGGAGATCCCGGGCGAGGGGCACTCCTCGACGACCTTCTGGTGCCGCCGCTGCACGCTGCACTCGCGTTCGCCCAGCGCCCACACGGTGCCGTGCCGGTCGGCCAGCACCTGGACCTCGACGTGCCGGGCCGCCTCCAGCAGCGGCTCCACGAAGACGGTGCCGTCGCCGAAGGCCGCCGCCGCCTCCCGCTCAGCCGACACGATTTCCCGCGCGAGCTCGTCCGGCTCGCGCACGACGCGCATGCCCCGGCCGCCGCCACCGGCGGACGCCTTCACCAGCAGCGGGAACGCGCCAGGGGCGGCCGGGTCGAGCGACGGCAGCACGGGCACCCCGGCCTCCGCCATCAGCCCCTTGGCCGCGACCTTGGACCCCATGGCCGCGATGGCCGCCGGCGGCGGGCCGACCCACACCAGCCCGGCATCGAGCACGGCCTGCGCGAAGCCGGCGTTCTCCGACAGGAAGCCGTACCCCGGGTGCACGGCGTCCGCCCCGGCGGCGCGGCAGGCGGCCAGGATGAGCCCGGCGTTCAGGTACGTCTCCGAGGGGTGCGCGCCCGGAAGGCGTACGGCGAGATCGGCCTCGGACACGTGCGGCGCGCTCGCGTCGGGGTCGGAGTGCACCGCGACCGTGGAGATCCCGAGCGACCGGCAGGTGCGGAAGACGCGGCGGGCGATCTCACCCCGGTTCGCGACGAGCAGGCGGGTGATCACGGGCGGAACACCCCGAATCCCGCCGGCTCCGGCACCGGCGCGCTGTTGATCGCCGACAGGCACATGCCCAGCACGGTACGCGTGTCGCGCGGATCGATGACCCCGTCGTCGTAGAGGCGCCCCGACAGGAAGAACGCCAGCGACTCGGTCTCGATCTGGGCCTCCACCATCGCGCGCATCGCCGCGTCGGCCTCCTCGTCGTAGACCTGCCCCTTCGCCAGCGCCGACGCCCGGCTCACGATGGACAGCACGCCGGCGAGCTGCGCGGGGCCCATCACCGCCGACTTGGCGCTCGGCCAGCTGAACAGGAAGCGGGGGTCGTAGGCCCGCCCGCACATGCCGTAGTTGCCCGCGCCGTACGACGCGCCCATGACGATCGTCAGATGGGGAACGGTCGAGTTGGACACCGCGTTGATCATCATCGCGCCGTGCTTGATGATGCCGCCCTGCTCGTAGTCCTTGCCGACCATGTAGCCGGTCGTGTTCTGCAGGAAGACGAGCGGCGTGCGCGACTGGTTCGCCAGCTGGATGAACTGCGTGGCCTTCTGCGACTCCTCGCTGAACAACACGCCCTGGGCGTTGGCCAGCACGCCGACCGGATAACCGTGGATCCGCGCCCAGCCCGTCACCAGCGAGACGCCGTACGCCGGCTTGAACTCCTCGAACTCGCTGCCGTCCGCCACCCGCGCGATCACCTCCCGGGGGTCGAACGGCACCTTCAGGTCCTCAGGGACGATGCCGAGCAGCTCGTCCGCCGGATAGATCGGCTCCCGCGCGGGCAGCGGGACGGCGCCCCGCTTGCGCCAGTTGAGCGAGCGCACGATCGAGCGCCCGATGCGGAGCGCGTCGTACTCGTCCTCCGCCAGGTGGTCGGCGAGCCCGCTCACCTTGGCGTGCATCTCCGCCCCGCCCAGCGACTCGTCGTCGGACTCCTCGCCGGTCGCCATCTTCACCAGCGGCGGCCCGCCAAGGAACACCTTGGCCCGCTCGCGCACCATCACCACGTAGTCGCTCATCCCGGGCACGTAGGCGCCGCCGGCGGTGGAGTTGCCGAAGACGAGCGCGACGGTCGGGACGCCCGCCGCCGACAACCGCGTCAGGTCGCGGAAGATCTGCCCGCCGGGGATGAAGATCTCCTTCTGCGTCGGCAGGTCCGCGCCGCCGCTCTCGACCAGGTTCACGTACGGCAGGCGGTTGCGCAGCGCGATGTCCGCCGCGCGCAGGGACTTCTTCAGCGTCCACGGGTTGGAGGCGCCGCCGCGGACGGTGGGATCGTTCGCCGTGATCACGCACTCGACGCCCTCGATCACGCCGATTCCTGAGACCATGCTCGCCCCGACGGGGAAGTCGCTGCCCCACGCGGCCAGCGGCGACAGCTCCAGGAAGGGGGAGTCGGCGTCGATCAGCAGCTCGACGCGGTCCCGAGCGAGCAGCTTGCCCCGCGCGCGGTGCCGCTCGACGTATCTCTCGCCGCCCCCGCCCACCGCCCTGGCGTGCTCGGCGTCCAGCTCGGCCAGCTTGGCCAGCATCGACGCGCGGCGCCGTTGATGCTCCTCGCTCGCGGGGTCGAGCCTGCTCCTGATCATGCGCCCTCCTCCGGGCGCGCCGAAGGTGACGCGTCCGTCAACCCGATCGCCCGCGCCCACAACCGCGTCAGATGGTCGACGGCCGTCTCCTCCGCGGCCTGCTCGCCCAGGTCGAGCCAGACGTGGGCGAAGTGCTCGACCATCCCGCCCAGCATGATCGCGGTCAGCCTGGGGTCGAGCGCCGGGTCGGCCAGGCCCTGCTCCTGCAGTCGCCGCAGCCCGTCGGCGCCCCGCCGCACGAACACCTCGCGCAGTTCGAGCAGCAGCCGCCCGAACCGGTCGCCGCCGGTCGCGGCCTGCTCGAACATCCGCACCAGCCGCGAGTTGGCGGCCCAGGCCCGCAGGTAGAGCCGGTTCGCCGCCTCGATGCGGGCGTACGGGTCGGCGGAGGCGGCCGGGCCCACGACGCTCGCCGCGAACATCTCCCCGACCACCGCCTCCGCGACCTCGCCGAACAAGGCCTCCTTGGAGCCGAAGTAGGTGTAGAAGGTGCCGTGGGAGACCCCGGCCCGCACGCACACGTCGTCGATCCGCACGGCGTCGTAGCCGTGCTCCTCGAACGCCTCGCGCCCGGCCTGCAGCAACGCGGCCCGCGTGCGCCTCCCCCTGGAGGTGGACGCCGGAGACTTGACGATCACGTCAGCCACGCTAGCGCACGAGAGCACTCCACGTCATCGGGCACGGCGGCTCCGCGAGCGCCCGTACGCGCGGGGTCAGCTGCAGTGGCTCCAGCCGGACTTCCAGCTCTGCGTGCCCCACGAACCGCCCCAGATCACGCACTTCTTCTTCGCCGGCAGCCTGATCGGGCCGGCGTACGCCGAGAACTTGCCCGGTTTGCTCGCCTTGCTGCCGCCCTTGACCTGGAGCAGCGCGTTCATCGACACCTTGCCCGGCCACACCAGGCGCGACATCGTGACCACGCAGTTCCGGCCCGACTTCGCGTGGTACGCGAGGTGGATGGTGGCGCCGCTGCCCAGCGCGTGCGAGTCGATGATCTTGTAGCCCGAGCCGCACACCTTGGCCGCGCTGTACGGGTTCTTCTTGGGAGCGACCCGCTTGGGCGCGGCGGCCTGCTTGGGCCGCTTGAAGACCGGTATGGTCCGCGTGGGGCCCGCGGTCGGGCGCACGGTGGGCTCCGCGTCGGGCTCGACCATCGTCTTCTTCTTTTTCCTGGTGGGCGTCGGCTGCGGCCTGGTGTTCTGCGGGACCGGCGCCTGGGTGAACCGGTTCGGCTGCGGCGTGACGGTCTTCTTCGGCTTCCTGGGCTTCTTGGTCGTCGGGTCGATGTCCAGGGTGGGCACGGGCACCGTCTCCGTCGGGGTCGCGGACGCGGGCGGCTTGCCGGGCTGCCCGGCGCCCGAGCCGTCACCAGGGGTGCTGTTAGAAGAGTTGCCCACCGGAACGACCGGGACTTCCTGGCTGTTCGCCTGCACCACGACGGCGCCGACGACCACGAGCAGGGCCGCGGCGGCGGCACCCGAGAGCGCGAGGGTCAGCGTGCGGCGCTGCTTGGCGGGCGGGCTGTCGCCCGGCCTCGGTGAGCCGCCGGGAGCTCCCGGCTGGAACCCGCCGCTGGGGGGCATGCCGGGGCCGTGCGGCGGCATGCCGGCGCCCTGGGGCGCTCCCGGATACGGGGAGCCCTGCGGCTTCTGAGTGCCGTTCTGAGGGGCTCCCGGCCCGGGCATCGCCGGTTGCTGCCCGCCCGGGGATCCGGCCGGATGGTGCGGTCCAACGGGACCGCCGGCGGAGTGCGGGGCGTTGTGCGCCATGCCTCCCTGGGCGGGTCCCACCTGGTTCAGGGCATGGGGCACGGGTCCACTGCGTGCGGGGTTGTGTCCTGTGCCGGGGATGGGCCCGCCCTGGCCCTGCCCGGGGATGGGGCCGCTCTGCCCGGGGTTGCCCTGGCCGGGGACGTTCGGGATGGGTCCGCTGAGGCCGGGGTTGTGGCCGGTGCCCGGTACAGGGCCGCTCTGGCCGGGGTTGTGGCCGGTGCCCGGTGCAGGGCCGCTCTGGCCGGGGTTGTGTCCTGTGCCGGGGATGGGGCCGCTCTGCCCGGGGTTGCCCTGGCCGGGGATGTTCGGGATGGGTCCGCTGGGACCGGGGTTGCCCTGGCCGTGCTGGGCGGCTGCAGGAGGCTGGACGTACGGGCCGGTCCGCGGGGGCCCCACGGGCTGCGGGCCCGTCTGGAGCGGGCCGCCCACCAGGTGAGGGCCGGTCGGCTGCGTCCAGGGGCCGGGGTAGACGTCCTCCGAGGGAGCCCCCTCGCCACCCGGACCGGTCTCGGCCTCAGGACGGCCGCCCTCCGGCTGCGCCGGCGCAGCGGACTGGGTGGCGCCGGACTGGGTGGCGCCGGACTGGGTGGCGCCGGACTGCCGGCCCACCGGTTCGATGGCGGACTTCGGGGCCGGCTGGCCGGTGAGGTTGACGATGAGTTCGTCGGCGGAGGGCCGCTGCGCGGGATCCTTGGACAGGCAGGCCGCCACCAGCTCGGCGAGCACGCCCTCCATCGTGCCGAGCTCCGGCTCCTCGTTCAGGATGCGGTTCATCACCACGGGGATGGAGTCGGCGCCGAACGCGGGCTTGCCCGTCGCCGCGAACACCATCGTGACGCCCCAGGCGAACACGTCCGCGGCCTCCGACACGGCCGCACCGGTGAGCTGCTCGGGCGCCAGGTACGACGGCGTCCCCATGGCCATGCCCGTGGCCGTCGCACCGGGGGAGTCGAGCGCGCGGGCGATGCCGAAGTCGATCACGACGGGCCCCTCGGGGCCCATGAGCACGTTGGCGGGCTTGAAGTCGCGGTGCAGGATGCCGGCGCGGTGGATGGCCGCGAGCGCGGTGGCCGTGCTGATCGCGAGCCGTTCGAGTGCCGCGCCCCGCCGTGGCCCCTCGTTGATGACCAGTTCGCGCAGCGAGGGCCCAGGGACGAACTCGCTCACGATGTACGGGCGGCTGCCCTCCAGGTCGGCGTGGAGCACGGGAGCGGTGCAGAACCTGGCCACCCGCTGTGCCACCGCGACCTCGCGCAGGAACCTGGTCCTGGCATCGGTGTCGGCGACCAGGGCGTTGTGCAGCAGCTTGACGGCGGCCTGTTCCCCCGAGTCGCTCTTGCCGAGATAGACGATCCCCTGGCCGCCCTCGCCGAGCCGGGCGACGATGTCATACGTCCCCAGCCGCCGCGGATCGTCCGCCTCCAGCGGCTGGAACTGATTCACGTCGGACCCCCATCACAACCCAGTAGATGAGGCAAAACGCTACCAGCGAGACCGTTGGGGCGTCTGCCGGACCTATCAGAACCTTCATGTTTTGACGGAGTAAGTCAGGGTTCCTTCGCAGGTAGTGCGCTCTGTGAACCTCAAGGTCACGGCTTGATGAAGCCGAGGTCACCGTTCGTCATATGGCCTTGCCCGGGTTCAGGATGCCCAGCGGGTCGAAGACCGCCTTGATGCCCCGCTGCACCTCCGTGGCGACCGGGCCCGCCTCAAGGGCCAGCCAGCGCTGCTTGAGCAGGCCGACGCCGTGCTCCCCTGTCAGGGTGCCGCCGAGCTCCAGCGCGTGCGTGAACACCTCGTCCGCCGCGGCCCACACCTCGGGGGGCGGCTCGATGGTGCCGTGCTCGAAGATGAAGACCGGATGCAGGTTGCCGTCCCCCGCGTGCGCGACCGTGGCGATCCGCACCCCGTGCCGCGTCGCGGCCGCCTCGATCGCGGTGATCATGTCGGGAAGCACCGAACGCGGCACGCACACGTCCTCGACCAGGCACGCGCCCTGCCGCTCCTTGGCCTGGTAGGCGAGCCTGCGCAGCCCGATCAGCTCCTCGGCCTCCTGCGGGCTGGAGGAGACGGCCACGAACGCGGCGCCGTTCTCCATGCACAGCTCCTCCATGCGCGCGGCCATCGCCTGGGCGTCCGTCGCGTCCGACTGGCCGATCAGCATGGCCTGGGTCGACGGCTCGAGGCCGATGTTGCGCCAGTCGTCGATGGCCTTGAGCGTGGCCCGGTCGAGCAGCTCCATGAGCGAGGGCTGGCAACCGGCCGCCATGATCGCCGACACGGCGGCGCCCGCGTCGCGCAGCGAGCCGAACTCCGCGGCGAAGGTGGCCGGAGGCGCGGCGGGCGCGCGGCGCAACCGGACCGTGGCCGCCGTGATCACGCCCAGGGTGCCCTCCGAGCCCACGAACAGGCCGGTCAGGTCGTAGCCCGTGACGCCCTTCATCGTGCGGCGGCCGGTGTCGAGGATGCGCCCGTCGGCCAGCACGACTTCGAGACCGAGCGCCGAGTCCCTGGTCACGCCGTACTTGACGCAGCGCAGCCCGCCGGCGTTGGTGGCCAGGTTGCCGCCGATCGTGGAGATCTCGTACGACGACGGGTCGGGCGCGTACATCAGGCCGTGCTCCCTGGCGGCCTTGTCCAGGTCGGCGGTGATGACGCCGGGTTCGACAACGGCGATCTCGTCGGCGGGGGAGAGCTCCCGGATCGTGGTCATCCTGGCCAGCGACAGGATGACCGAGCCGTCGCCGGCGACGGAGGCGCCCGCCAGGCCGGTGCCCGCGCCGCGCGGCACCACCGGCACCCGGTGTTCGGTGGCCCACTTCATGGTGGTCACCACGTCGTCGCGGGAGGCGGCGAGCACCACTCCTGCCGGCTTGCCCGGCTCCAGGAACGTCCGGTCGCGGGCATAAGAGTCGATCACGTCCGGATCGGTCAGGACGCGGGCTTCGGACAGGGAGCTCACCAACGCATCAATCGGTCTCACACCATGCACCTTAGGCGCAAATCACCCCATCCGGTGAGGAGGCCATGAGCGGGGCTCGACGGGCGGTTTGCGCAGGCCGTGGCTTAGGGCCAAACTGCCCGAGTGAAAGTCAGGTGCCCGGTGTGTTCGGAGAACGACCAGGTCGTAGCGGTCCCCGGAGCGGTCGCCGCGGGGACCACGTACAAGATCGGGCGGGTGCGGTTGCCGGGGGCGCGCGATGTGGCCGATCTGCCGATGGCGGCGACCCTGGGCGCCTCGAAGCACGTCATGAGCCGCACGCAGCTCGCGGTCTGGTTGTCGTTCCCCAGCCGCCACTACACGCCGTGGGCCAGGAACCAGGGCTACATCCTGCTGCTCCTGGCGGCCCTGGCCCATCTCGTCATGTCGCTGGTCATCGCGATGGGCCAGGACCCCAACTGGGGCGAAGTGCTGCTCGCGCCATTCTGCCTGACGGGTCTGTTCTGGGGGCTCGGGCTGCTGAACGTGCTCGGTTCGTACGGAGCCCGCAAGCGCGACGACAGCGAGGCCCCGGCCAGGGAGAAGGCCATGGCCGTGTGGGAGGGCCTGCGCTACTGCGCCCGCGACAACGTCGTGTTCGAGCCGGGGGTCGGCGTCTCGTTCCATCCGAGCGAGACGCGCGAGTACATCTTCGGCTTCCGGCCGGGCCGCTGACTCAGCCCCGCTCCTCCGCCACCAGGCGCACGCAGACGGCGAGGCCGTTGATGGCCTGCTCCAGCTCGTCGAGCTCGGGGTAGGTCGGCGCGATCCTGATGGTGCGGTCGCCGGGGTCGTCGCCGTAGGGGTGGGTGGCGCCCGCCGGGGTCAGCGCGATGCCCGCCGCCTTGGCCTTCGCCACCACCTCGGCCGCGTGCGGCACCTCCAGGCTGATGAAGTAGCCGCCCTCGGGGCTCGTCCAGGTGGCCAGGCTGCCGAGCTGCCCGGTCAGCACCTTGTCGACCAGCTCGAACTTCGGCCCGATCAGCTCGGCGTGCCGGCGCATGTGGGCGGCCACTCCCGCGCCGTCGCGGAGGAACTCCACGTGCCGGAGCTGGTTGAGCTTGTCGGGGCCGATGGACTGCTTGGCGGTGTTGCGCAGGAACCACTCGACGTTCGCCGGTGAGGAGCCGAAGAACGACACGCCCGCGCCCGCCAGCGTCACCTTCGAGGTGGAGGCGTAGACGAACACGCGGTCGGCGTTGCCCTGCTCCGCGCTGAGCGCGAGCAGGTCGGCCAGCTCGGCCGGGGTGCCGGTGAGGTGGTGCACCGCGTAGGCGTTGTCCCAGAAGATCCGGAAGTCGGAGGCGGCCGTGGGCATGGCGGCCAGCCTGCGCACGGTCTCGTCGCTGTAGACGACGCCGGAGGGGTTGCTGTACTTCGGCACGCACCACATGCCCTTGACGCCGGGGTCGGAGGTGACCAGGCGCTCCACGACGTCCATGTCGGGCCCGCCGGCGTTCATCGGGACGGGCACCATCGTGATCCCGAACCGCTCACAGATCGTGAAATGCCGGTCGTATCCCGGCACCGGGCACAGGAACGTGACCTTCGGCTCCTCCACCCACCGGCGCGCGGCGCCCGGCAGCGGCGTCAGCAGAGCGTGCACGATCGTGTCGTGCATCAGGGTCAGGCTGGCGTTGCCGCCCACGACGAGCTGACCGGCGGGCACCTGCACCAGCGGGGCGAACAGCTCGCGCAGCTCGGGCAGGCCCTGCAGGTTGCCGTAGTTGCGGCCGTCGGCGCCGTCGGCCGCGCGGTAGGATGTGGGCAGTTTGAGCATGTCGTTGGAGAGATCGAGCTGGCGCGGCGACGGCTTGCCCCTGGTGAGGTCGAGCTTGAGCCCTCTCTGGACGAGGGCGGCGTAGTCACGCTGAGCGGTCACGAGATCTCCTCCACGTCGGTCCGGTTACGAAGGATAGAAGACGCCGCGACGTGGACCGGCACCGATCCGCGATTTGGACGCTCGCGCCTCTCGGAAAGTCCAAGCTTTGCCGCAAATGTTAAAGAACGGCTTCCCGGGCTGCGGACGTTGGCGTGGAATGGGTAGATCGGGGCAGTCATGGTGGGCCGCACCGAGCGGTTCACCCGAGTAGCGGCATCTGCACCAACATCTTGCACCAACACTCTGCACTGGCACTCTGCACTGGCACTCCGCACTGGCACTCCGCACTGGAGGGAGCGGCCGTGACGACCGTTCGCGAACCCTCGATCGAACAGGTCAGGCGCCGGCACACCGGGACCATGATCGCCTCCTGGCTGTCGACGACCGACCACAAGGTCATCGGCTACCTCTACCTGATCACGTCGTTCGGGTTCTTCCTCGTGGCGGGCGTCATGGCCATGATCATCAGGGCCGAGCTCGCCGGGCCGGGACTGCAGCTCGTCAGCCAGCAGCAGTACAACCAGCTGTTCACCATCCACGGCACGATCATGTTGCTGCTGTTCGCCACGCCGCTGTTCGCCGGGTTCGCGAACGTGGTCATGCCGCTGCAGATCGGCGCCCCCGACGTGGCCTTTCCCCGGCTCAACGCGGTGGCGTACTGGTTGTTCCTGTTCGGCGGGCTGATGGTGCTCGCCGGGTTCTTCACCCCGGGAGGCGCGGCCGACTTCGGGTGGTTCGCGTACACGCCGCTGGCGTCGTCCATCTACTCGCCGCAGGTCGGCGGCGATCTGTGGATCATGGGGCTGGCACTGTCGGGGCTCGGCACGATCCTCGGCGCGGTCAACTTCATCACCACGATCATCGGCATGCGGGCGCCGGGGATGACGATGTTCCGCATGCCGATCTTCTGCTGGAACGTGCTGCTGACCTCGATGATGGTGCTGCTGGCGTTCCCCGTGCTGGCGGCCGCGCTGCTGGTGCTCGAAGCGGATCGTAAGCTGGGCACGCAGGTCTTCCTGGCGGAGAACGGCGGGCCGCTGCTCTGGCAGCACCTGTTCTGGTTCTTCGGCCACCCCGAGGTCTACATCATCGCGCTGCCGTTCTTCGGCATCATCACCGAGGTCATCCCGGTCTTCAGCCGCAAGCCGATCTTCGGCTACATGGGACTGGTCGGCGCCACCATCGCCATCGCCGGGTTGTCGATGACGGTCTGGGCGCACCACATGTTCGCGACCGGGCAGGTGCTGCTGCCGTTCTTCTCGTTCATGACCTTCCTCATCGCGGTGCCGACGGGCGTGAAGTTCTTCAACTGGATCGGCACCATGTGGCGCGGGCACCTGAGCTTCGAGTCGCCGATGTTGTTCTCGGTCGGGTTCCTGGTGACGTTCCTGCTGGGCGGGCTGACGGGCGTCATCCTGGCCTCGCCGCCGCTCGACTTCCACATCAGCGACACCTACTTCGTCGTGGCGCACTTCCACTACGTGGTGTTCGGCACGGTGGTGTTCGCCATGTTCGCCGGCTTCTACTTCTGGTGGCCGAAGATGACCGGCCGCATGCTCGACGACCGGCTGGGCAAGGTGCACTTCTGGACCCTGTTCGTCGGCTTCCACACGACGTTCCTCGTGCAGCACTGGCTGGGGCAGATCGGCATGCCCAGGCGGTACGCCGACTACAGCGCGGTGGACGGCTTCACCTTCCTCAACGAGGTCTCGTCCGTCGGCGCGTTCCTGCTCGGCGCCTCGACGCTGCCGTTCCTCTACAACGTGTTCAAGACCGCGAGGAGCGCGCCCAAGGTCACGCTCGACGACCCGTGGGGCTACGGCAACTCCCTGGAGTGGGCCACGAGCTGCCCGCCGCCGCGGCACAACTTCACGTTCATGCCGACGATCCGCTCCGAGAGGCCCGCATTCGACCTGCACTACCCGCGGGAGCGTACGGACGTGGCGCCCGAGGTGGACCCAGAGGCGGACGCCGAGGTGGACAGGGGCGGCGGCGCCCCCGAGCTCGGGCCTCGCGAGGATACGAGCGACTGACCTTTCCCGAACCGTGACGTGGTGCTTGTGTGGAGGTGACGTTTCGCCTATCTAGGGAGATCGGCGATGACCGGCACGAAGATCCCCTTCGACCCCGAGACGGCTCCCTGCGGGAAGAGGTCCGGTGGTGAACGCCTCATCGACGACGACGGGTACGGCCTGGTGATCCGCGACCAGTTCTTCCACTGCGGCTGCCGCAGTATCCGGCACGAGTACCACGACGGCAGCATCCACCTGTCCGCCATCCGCCACGACGGCAAGCGGGTGAAGGACCCGATCCAACCCGACCACGGGAAGTGACGTACATGATCGACGTGCTCATCGTCGGAGGAGGCGGAGCGGGCCTGCGGGCGGCCGTCGCGGTCGCCGAGGCTGCGCGATCCACTGGTCCCGCGCTCAAGGTGGCGGTCGTGTCCAAGGTCTATCCGATGCGTAGCCACACGGTCTCCGCCGAGGGCGGCGCCGCCGGGGTGATCGGCCTCGACGACACCTTCGACGAGCACTGCTACGACACGATCTCCGGCGGCGACTGGCTGCCCGACCAGGACACGGTCGAGGCGTTCGTGGCCGAGGCGCCGCGCGAGCTGATGCAGCTGGAGCACTGGGGCTGCCCGTGGAGCCGCGAGCCGGACGGGCGGGTCGCGGTGCGCCCGTTCGGCGGGATGAAGAAGATGCGCACCTGGTACGCCGCCGACAAGACCGGCTTCCACCTCCTGCACACCCTCTTCCAGACAACTCTGAAATATCAGGACATCATCAGGTACGACGAGTGGTTCGTCACCAAGCTCGTCGTCGACGACGGCCGCGTCCACGGCGTCGTGGCCGTCGAGATCAGGACCGGCCGCATCGAGGCCATCCCCGCCAGGACCGTCATCCTGGCCACCGGTGGCTGCGGCCGCGCCTTCCCCTTCACCACGAACGCCGCCATCAAGACCGGCGACGGCATGACCCTCGCCTACCGGGCGGGAGCGCCGCTGAAGGACATGGAGTTCGTCCAGTACCACCCGACCGGCCTGCCGTTCACCGGCATCCTCATCACCGAGGCGGCCAGGGCGGAGGGCGGCTGGCTGATCAACAAGGACGGCTACCGCTACCTGCAGGACTACGATCTCGGCACCCCCACGCCCACGCCGAAGCTGCGCAGCATGGAACTGGGCCCGCGCGACCGGCTCTCCCAGGCGTTCGTGCACGAGCAGGAGAAGGGCCGCACCGTGGACACGCCGTACGGCCCGGTCGTCCACCTGGACCTGCGGCACCTCGGGGCCGGCAAGATCGACGACCGCATCCCGTTCGTCCGCGAGTTGTGCCGCAGCTACCAGAACCTCGACCCGGCCACCGACCTGATCCCGGTGCGCCCGGTCGTGCACTACATGATGGGCGGCGTCCACACCGACATCGACGGCGCCACCCCCATCGCCGGTCTGTACGCGGCCGGGGAGACGGCCTGCGTCAGCATCAACGGAGCCAACCGGCTCGGCTCCAACTCCCTGCCCGAGATCCTCGTCTTCGGCCGGCGGGCGGGCGTCGCCGCCGCCGGGTTCGCCAGGTCGCACAGGAACGGCGAGCCGTCCTGCGTACGCGCCCAGGGCGAGGACGAGCGGCGGCGGTTGGAACGCGCGCGCGGGGGCAGCGGGCACGGTGAGCGGATCGCCGACCTGCGCGAGGAGATGCAGCACACGCTCGAAGGAGCGGCGGGCATCTACCGCACGGGTGACGTGCTGGCCAAGGCCGCCGACACGCTGGCCGAGCTGCGCGAGCGCGCCGAGGAGGCCCGCATCGACGACACGAGCACGACGTTCAACACCGAGCTGATCAACCTGCAGGAGCTGCACGCCATGCTGGAGGTCGCGCAGACGATCGTCGCCTGCGCGCTGAACAGGCGGGAGTCGCGCGGCGCGCACCAGCGCACCGACTTTCCCGCCAGGGACGACGAGGCGTTCCTGGCGCACTCGCTGGTGCACCGCGCCCCCGACGGCACGCCGTCCGTCGGCCTGCTCCCCGTGACGATCACCCGGTGGCCCCCGGGAGAAAGGGTGTACGGCCGTGACTGAACACATGAGCGCGTCTGAACCCGGCGCGGTGAGCGGAGTGGGGGGCGCCGCGAAGACGGTGCGCATGGAGGTCTCCCGGTATCGGCCGGGAGAGGACGACGAGCCGGTGCTCCAGGGATACGACGTGCCGCTCATGCCCGACTGGGCCGTGCTCGACGGGCTCAACTACATCAAGGACCAGCTCGACGGCAGCCTGTCCTACCGCTGGTCGTGCCGGATGGGCGTGTGCGGCTCGTGCGGCATGACCGTCAACGGCGAGCCCCGGCTGACCTGCGGCACCTTCCTCGACGAGTACGGCGACGGCCCGGTGCGGATCGAGCCGCTGAAGGGGTTTCCCGTCATCAGGGACCTGGTCGTGGACATCGACGACTTCCTGGCCAAACTGTCGTCGGTGCGGCCGTGGCTGGTCAGGGAGGGCGAGGACCTGCCGCTGACCACCGAGTACGCCCAGACGCCCGAGCAACTGGAGGCGTACAAGCAGTACAGCATGTGCATCAACTGCCTGCTGTGCTACTCGGCCTGCCCGGTCTACGTGCTCGAACCCGACTTTCTCGGCCCGGCCGCCATCGCCCTCGCCCAGCGCTACAACCTGGACTCACGCGACATGGACGACCGGTTCGACGTGCTCAACCTGGAGGACGCCGTGTGGGGCTGCACGTTCGTCGGCGAATGCACCCAGGTCTGCCCCAAGCACGTGGATCCGGCCGAGGCCATCCAGCGCTACAAGCTGACCGCCGCCCTTCGCTCGGTGCTGCCGTGGAGCAGGCGATGACCTCCAAGGAGAAGGTGACCCCGAGCGCCGCCGTCCGCACCACCTCGGCCGCCTACCGGCCGCGGCCCGACCGGCTGTGGTTCGCCCGCACCCGCCGCTACACCTTCTTCGTGCTACGCGAGCTGACCAGCGTCTTCGTGGCGTGGACGATCGCCTTCACGCTGATGCTCGTGGACGCGGTGCTCGGCGGGTCGCTGCGGGACTTCGCCGCGCTGGCCTCCCGGCCGTGGATGATCGTGCTCAACGTCGTCGCCCTGGCCGCGACCGCCTTCCACGCGATCACGTTCCTCAACCTGGCGCCCAGGGCCACCGTCGTCCGGCTGGACGGCTGGCGGGTGCCCGCCTGGATGATCCAGGGCGGCAACCATTCGGCCTGGGTGCTGATCTCCGCGCTGATCGCCTATTTCATCCTGAGGTCGCCATGAAGCGCACACCCGAGCCGTATCTGTGGCTGCTGTTCAGCGGCGGGGGAGTGGTGGCTGCGTTCGTGCTGCCGGTGCTGGTGCTGCTGTTCGGGGTGCTCATGCCGCTCGGCGTGGTCGACTGGCCCGCCGCTGAGCATTTGCGCGCGCTGCTGGACGGCGTGGTCGTGCGGGCCGCGCTGCTCGTGGTCGTGACGCTGTGTCTTTTCCACGCGGCGCACCGCATTCGTTTCACCAGTGAAGAGCTGTTCGGCATCGCGAAGTTCGATCGGGCACTGGCGGTGATCTGCTACGGGGCGGCGCTGGCGGGCGTGGCCGTGGCCGTTTGGGTGATGGCCTGATGTCGTAGTTTGATCACGTTTCAACAATTCCCTTTACGACTCGTTTAGTCACCCTCTAACGTCCGGCATTGCACACCCTATGGCCATGCGCCCGGCGACCCCCGGGCAGAAAGGGTTCCTGGTGCCACGTACAAAGCGCCTGTTAGCAACGCTTCCCGCGGTCGCCCTTCTCGGCGCCGCCCTGACCGTTCCCTCCGCACAAGCGTCGTCGGTGGCGGTTTACGAGCCCGCAGCCTCGGACTTCTATATCAACTACGCTCCGCCAAGGGTCGCGGAAGACCCGAAGGAGCCCAAGCTCAACGATCCGAAGGCGCGCTCGCTCACCCCGGCGCAGAAGTTCGACAGGAAGTTCAGCAGCGGTAACCCCGCGGCCGGCCGCATTCTCGCCGCGCGCGAGAAGGAGGCCATCAGAACCGGCCGCAATCCCGCTGAATGGATCTTCAAGAAGTCCAAGCAGACCCGCACGGCCAAGCTCCTGACGCTCCTCGTCGAGTTCAACGAGCAGGCCAACGACGACTTCTCCGGATTCAACCGGCTGCGCTCGGTCGGCAGCGCTCCCGACGACTGCGTCGTCGAGCCGCCGGGAACGCTCCTGAACGGCCCCCTGCACAACAACATCCCCGACCCGGCCACGCTGCCGCACAAGGACAACAACTCCTTCTGGGTCAAGGACTTCAGCACCGAGCACTTCAACAAGATGCTCTACACCGACAAGGGCATCACCGAGCGGGTGCGCCCCGACCTGAAGGACCCCCGCGACGGCAAGCCCGGCATCGACATCTCCGGCTTCACGATGAAGAAGATGTACGAGGAGATGTCGAAGGGCGCCTACTCCGTCACCGGCGAGGCGGTCGGCTGGGTCAAGGTCCCGCACTCCGAGGCCTGGTACGGCGCCGCGGCCTGCGGCGGCGCTCCCCAGGACATGTCCGGCCACCCCGACAACGACCTCGGCGCCCAGCAGCTCCCGATCGACTCGGTGAAGGCGCTCGCCGAGGCCCAGCCGGACTTCCCGTGGGCCGACTACGACGTGGAGGACATCTCCGACGCCGACGGCGACGGCAACCACCAGGAGCCCGACGGCGTCATCGACCACCTGGTGCTGGTGCACGCCGGCAAGGACAAGTCGTCCGACGGCGGCGCCGAGGGCACCTACGCCATCTGGGCCCACTCCAGCGCGGTCGCCGGCGGCTACACCGTCCCCGGCACCGACAAGAAGATCTCCAACTACATCGTGCAGCCCGAGGACTCCGGCGTCGGCGTCTTCGCCCACGAGTACGGCCACGACCTCGGCCTGCCCGACCTGTACGACACCTCGGGAGCGGGCAGCTCGGCCGTGGACTTCTGGGACCTGATGTCCAGCGGCTCCCACTCCGGCCCGATCTTCCAGTCGATGCCCACCCACATGGGCCTGTGGGACAAGTGGGTGCTCGGCTGGGCGAACCCGAAGGTGTTCGACCCCGGTGACCGCTCCAAGCTCGTCACCGTCGGCCAGACCTCGCGCACGCCCAAGCTGACCGAGGACGGCGTCCGGGTCAACCTCACCTCCTCGCCGCTGAAGATGATCGACCCGCACAGCGGCTCGAACGCCTGGTGGACCGGCCTGGACCAGGAGTGGGGCAACATCGGCCTCACCCGCGACGTGCCGGTCCCCGAGGGCACCGACGTGCGGTTCTGGATGTGGAACAACTACGAGATCGAGTCCGACTGGGACTTCGGCTTCGTCGAGGTCTCCACCGACGGCGGCGCGACGTGGACCCAGCAGAAGGTCTTCGACGAGGCCGGCAACGAGATCACCACGCCCGACGACTATCCGGACCCGAACAAGAACCTCGCGACGTTCGGCAACAAGAAGTACGGCATCACCGGCAACACCGACGGCTGGCGGCACGACTACGTCAACCTGACGCCGTTCGCCGGGCAGACGATCAAGCTGCGGCTGACGTACAACACCGACGCGGCCTTCATGCCGCGCGGCTGGCACGCCGACGACTTCGAGCTCACCAACGGCGGCACGTCCGTGTGGAGCGACGACGTCGAGGGCGGGGACAACGGCTGGCACGCCACGGGCGGCACGTTCACCAACACCAGCGGCCAGGGCTGGACCCGCAACAACGGCGAGCGCGAGGTCTCCCGCTTCTACCTGGCGGAGTGGCGTAACTTCGACGGGTTCGACAAGGGCCTGCAGTACACCTACGACACCGACTACTCCCGTGACGGGGCGTGGAAGGTGCAGAAGGTCAAGTACAACGCGCCCGGCCTGCTGGTCTGGTACCGCGACTCGACGTACGTCAACAACCACGTGACCGCCGACATCACGGGCCCGCCGAGCCTCGGCCCGAAGGGCAGCCTGCTGGTCGTGGACTCCCACTACGAGCCGCTGCGGCGCACGGGCACCGCGGCCGAGAAGGACCCGACACTCAACAAGAACCTCCAGGGCCGCGTCCAGACCTCGAACGCCGCGTTCGGGTTCCGCAAGACGTACCCGTTCAAGGAGTGCCTGGAGGCGGCGGACGAGCCGTTCAGCGAGTACTGCACGGACTTCAAGGCGCAGAAGGGTGTCAAGACCTTCACCGACGCGAAGACCTGGTACCCGGGCATCGAGCAGATCGACGACGGGTTGTACTACCGCGACTTCGACGCCTCCGCGGTCGTGCCGTCGAAGGACGACCAGACGTACAGCACGCGTGTGGTGCACCAGGACGGCACCCCCGCCACCGAGCTGTACGGCCAGGTGGCCGCGGGCTCGGTGCTCGGCACCGGCAACCCCGGTGACGAGGGCAAGGCGCTGGGCGTGCAGTTCCAGCTGCTCACCCCGCTGCCGGGCAACCTGGGGGCCGTCGTCCGGGTGGTCCCGCCGAAGAAGTGACCCATGGGGCCGGCCGTCCCCGCGGCCGGCCCCTACGCTTCCGGCCGTTCGCGTTCAGCGAGCGGCCGAAGGTAGCGGACCGTGTGCACCTCCGGCCGTTCGCGTTCAGCGAGCGGCCGAAGGTAGCGGACTATGCACCTACGATTGATGACCATGACCGAACTGCGCACCAAGGACGAGCACACCGAGGCGATCCGGAGAGATCGCCGGGTGGCGGTCGTGGTGAACACTCGCTCGCGACGCGGCCGGCGGCACTATTTCGAGGTGATCGAGCAGATCCACAACCTCGGGTTCGAGCCGCTGGCGGAGCTGTCGGTCTACAACCCCAAGCGGCTGCGCGAGCTGCTCGACACCGCCCTGGCCACCGAGCCTGACCTGCTCATCGTGGGCGGCGGTGACGGCACGCTCTCCTCGGCGGTGCGGCACGTGGCCCACCGCGACGTGGCTCTCGGCGTGCTGCCGCTGGGCACCACCAACAACTTCGCCCGCAGCCTCGGCCTCCCCCTCGACCTGGCCGGGGCGATCAAGGTGTTCGACACCGGCAAGGTGGCCGACATCGATCTCGGCATGGCCGACGACCGGCCGTTCGCCAACCTGGCCAGTTTCGGGGTGTCGGTCGAGGTGGCGGGCAAGGTCAAGCCGTGGCTCAAGCGCATCGTGGGGCGTCCCGCCTATCCGCTGACGGCGCTGACGATCCTGCCGGGCCACACGCCGTTCCGCGCCTTCATCACCGTCGAGGGGCAGCGGCACGAACTGCTGACTCACCAGCTGAACATCGCCAACGGCCGCTTCCACGGCGGCTGGCAGGTCGCCAGGGACATCAGCATCGACAACGGCATGCTGGTGGCCTACCAGCTCGGGTCGGGCAAGAAGTTGCGGCTGCTGGGCGAGACCCTGCTCAGGGCGACCACCGGGCGCTGGCGCAGCCTCGCCGGGGGGCCGTTCGTGACGGGCCGCGAGATGCTCCTGGAGACCGATCCGCCGATGGCCGCCGACGTCGACGGCGAGGTGCGGCTGCGCACGCCCATCAGGCTGCGTGTGGTCCCCAACGGGGTGCGCGTCATGGTGCCGTCCTCGTTCGAGGACAACTGAGCCGCCTCCCCACCGCGCTCGCGAGACGCCGGGGCGGCTTCAGGCGTCGCCCAGGCGCCGGTAGGCGGGCTCCAGCGTGCCCGCCAGACCGGCGGGCGGCGGGAAGACACGCAGGAGGAGGTCGGGAGCGGCGGCGGACGGGCGACGCTCGGGGCGGTGGGCCGTCGCGCCGGGCGCGTAGAAGTCGGCCAGGCGGTCGGCGAACGGCACGTCGTCCACGCGCAGCACGTCCACCGTGGCGTCCTCCGCGGTGTCCTCAGCGAGCGAGCCGAGCAGCTGCTCGCGGGTGCGCCCGCGCCAGGCCAGCACCAGGAACGGGTCGTCGTCGAACGACTCGGCCAGCAGATAGAGCGCCGCCGACAGGTGCTTGCACGGGAAACCCCAGTCGGGGCACGAGCAGTCCATGTCCAGGTCACGCGGGAACAGGTCGATCCCCAGCGCGGCGAACACCTCTTCGATCTCGGCCGGCATCTCCCCGGCCAGCAGCTTGGCCCGGTGGACGGCCTGCGCCGCGATCGCCTCCTCGACGGCGGCCCAGCGCGACTCGGCGTACGCCTCGATCCTGATCACGACCTCGTACGGGTCGCGCCGCGAGCCCTGCACGGCGGCCCGCACCTTCCCTGCCGACAGGTCGATCGACAGGACCTGCCCTTGCCGGGCGTAGGCGCGGCCGCGCGAGAGCCGTCCTTTGTCGCAGATGCGCTCCAAGATGTCGATGAACCGCCGCGACCACCACGTGGAGCCGATGCTGCCCCGTCGCGTGCGGGCCTTGATGCCGCCCTCGACCCTGATCGGCTTGGCGCCGTCGTACCAGGCCATGTCAGCCCACCCCCTCCGCCGTCAGCCGGAACACCTCGCGCAGCTCGTCGGTGGACAGGTCGGTGAGCCAGTCCTCGCCGGCCCCGACCACGCGCTCGGCAAGGGCCTTCTTGCGCTCGATCATCTGGTCGACACGTTCTTCGAGGGTGCCCGCGCAGATGAGCTTGCGCACTTGTACGTTCTTGCGCTGCCCGATGCGGAACGCGCGGTCGGTGGCCTGGTCCTCGACCGCCGGGTTCCACCAGCGGTCGACGTGGACGACGTGGTTGGCGGCGGTGAGGTTGAGGCCGACGCCGGCCGCCTTGAGCGAGAGCACGAACAACATCGGCTCGTCGTCGTTCTGGAACCGGTCGACCAGGCGGTCGCGGGTCTTCTTCGGCAGCCCGCCGTGCAGCCAGAGGGCGGTCGTGCCGAGCCGCTGGGCGAGGTACGGCTGGAGCATGCTGCCGAACTCCGCGTACTGGGTGAAAAGCAGGGCTTTTTCGCCTTCTGCCAGTATTTCTTCGGACAACTGCTCCAACCGGGCCAGCTTGCCCGACCTGCCCGACAGGCGGGAGCCGTCCTTGAGCAGGTGGGCCGGATGGTTGCAGACCTGCTTGAGCCTGGCCATGGCCGACAACACCAGGCCGCGCCGCTCGATGCCCTCGCTGTCGTCGATCCTGGCCAGCATGTCGTCGACGACCGCCTGGTAGAGCGTGGCCTGTTCCGTGGTGAGCGGGCACCACTCCTTGATCTCCAGCTTTTCCGGCAGGTCCGAAATGATGGATTTATCGGTTTTGAGGCGGCGAAGGATGAACGGGCCCGTCGCTCGCTTGAGCGCCCCGGCGGCCTGCTCGTCCTGCCGTGCCTCGATGGGCTCCTGGAACCTCGTCCTGAACCGTGTACGCGGCCCCAGCAGGCCCGGGTTGGCGAACTCCATGATCGACCAGAGCTCGGCCAGATGGTTCTCGACCGGGGTGCCCGTCAGCGCCAGCCGGGTGCCTGTGGGGATCGACCGTACGGCCTGGGCCTGCAACGTCCCGCTGTTCTTGATCGCCTGTGCCTCGTCGCACACGACCCTGCGCCACCCGTGCCGCCGGAGCGTCTCCAGGTCGCGCTGGGCGGTGCCGTACGTGGTGATCACCAGGTCGGCGTGCCCGATCTCCGCGGCGTCGCGGCCGCTGCCGTGGTGCACGTAGACGCGCAGCCCGGGTGCGAACCTGGCCGCCTCCCGCTGCCAGTTGCCGACCAGCGACATCGGGCACACCAGCAGTGTCGGGGCGTCGGCCCGCTCGTGCACGAGCAGCGCCAGCGTGGTGATCGTCTTGCCCAGCCCCATGTCGTCGGCCAGCACGCCGCCCAGGCCCAGCTCCGACAGGAAGCTCAGCCACGCCAGGCCCCGCTCCTGGTAGGGCCTGAGGGTGGCGTCCAGTCCCGCCGGCGTGGCCAGCGGCGTCAGCCGCCGCTCGGCCTGCCCGGACAGCAGGTCGCCGAGCACGCCGTCGGCGTCGACCTCCAGCAGCGGCAGCTCGTCGTCATCGGCCCGCACGACGTGGCGCAGCAGGTCGGCGGCGCTCGCCTCGCCCGTACGGGCGCCCTCGACGGCCTTGAGCGCCGCCTTGAGCTGCCGGTCGTCCAGCTCCACCCACTGGCCGCGCACCCGGACCAGCGGCACCTTGAGCCGGGCCAGCTCGGCCAGCTCCGCCTCGCTGATCGTCTCGTCGCCCACCGCCAGGTCGATGCGGAAGTCGACCAGCTCCCGCATCCCGAACCCCTGGGCCGCGGCCGCCGTCTGCGCCTTGGTCCTCGTGGTGAGCTTCAGCCCCAGCTTCGTCCGCCCCGCCCAGCGCGGCAGCTGCACGCCGAACCCGGCCGCCTGCAACAGCGGCGCCGCCTGCCTGAGGAACCCGAACGCGCCCGCGGTGTCCAGGGCCAGCTCGCTCGGCTGGGGGACGCGCAGGGCGCGGTCCAGCTCGGGATAGAGCCTGACCGCCCGTCCCAGCCCGGCCAGCAGCTCCCGTTCCGGTTTCCCCGGGAACCCGGCCGGCCCACCCTCGCTCCACACCCTGGCGGCGGGAACGTAGAGGCTGGGGTCGTCGGCGGCCTGCAATGCCAGCTCGAGCCGCCAGTCGCCGGGCCTGTCATTGGCCCGGTCACCGGGCCTGTCGTCGGCGCTGTCGTCGGCCCGGTCACCGGCGCTGTGGTCGGCGCTGTCTTCAGTGCTGTCGTCGGTGCCGGAGGGCTCCAGGAGGCGAAAGCACACCCGCGCCGCGCCCTCGGCCGTCGTCACCGCGTCGTGCCACTTCTCGAGCTCCTGCCGCAGCTCGGGCACGTCTGGACAGGCCGGGTCGTCGCCGGTCAGCGCGGCCAGCCAGCGCTCGCGCGGCGTGCGCGGCCCGGTAGTGAGAGGCTCGGCCAGCGTCTGCCTGACCAGCGCGTCGGTGAACGTCTCGAGCGCCTCGCGCAGGATGTCCGCGGAGGGTCGTTCGGTACGGGAGGTGCGGCAGGCGGGCGGCATCGCCAGCGCCAGCTCCCGGAAATATCCGGCATCCGCCCCCGTCAACACCGGCCACCACAGCGCCCGTGCCGTGTCCCCCGCGATCGCCCACATCGCCGTGGAGTCTGGGGTGGCGGTGCCGTAAGCGGGGGTCGGTGGGGTGGTGCCGGAAGGTGAGGTGGGCGCAGGAGCGGGGATGAGGCGGGGGATGACGCGGCCCCGGCGTACCAGGTCGCGGGCAAAGGCGGCGACGGCGGCCCAGTGACGCAAGGTGGCGGTGCCCGCGTGCCCGTCCAGCATCCGCAGGGCCGCGGCGGCGGGAGGCACCACGGCGGGAACCTGCCAGAGCCGCAGCCGTGGCCGGGTCACCTCCGACAGCCGCCCGGTCTCGGGCGAGGGGAGAGGCTCCTTGGCCGACCCGGGCAGGAGCAGCTCCAGCGTCCGCGACGGCTGGTCGTCGAGCCCGAGGGCAGCGGCGACCACGGCCGCGGAAGAAGCGTGTGGATGCGGGCGTGGCCTGTGAGGGCCGGGACGGGCGGCTTGGCGCGGAGAGACCTCGTCGGTGTCCGTGGTCTCGGCCCAGAAGGCGAGCCCGTCGCCGACCCAAACTCCGTGTACCCGCACCCTGGCAGGTTACCG
The DNA here is from genome assembly GCF_004349015.1 of Nonomuraea diastatica. NCBI lineage: Bacteria > Bacillati > Actinomycetota > Actinomycetes > Streptosporangiales > Streptosporangiaceae > Nonomuraea > Nonomuraea diastatica. The sequence goes on along the minus strand of NZ_SMKP01000118.1, from coordinate 6,972 downwards.
CCGCCGCCCGGGCCTGCGCCCACATCGCGACGCCCGCCACCGGGGGAACGGCCGCGCGTGGGCGGTCCGGCCGGGCGTGCGCGGTTCGGCCGGCGCGGCATGACGCGTTGGTTCACCGGGTGTACGCGGCCAGGGCGGCGTAGCATGAAGGTATGAACCCTCCCGGATCGTGGTGCGAGCGTCCCAAGCCGCAGGTTCCCTCGTGCGAGCTCCCGTCCCCGTGGAGCAAGCCGAAGCAGCCGGACAACTGGTGCGAGGTCGAGAAGAACGACCCCGTGGTGTCCGTTCTGCGCTTCGTCCTCAAGGCCGCCAAGCGGTAGTCCCGCGCGTCGTCAGCGGGTGATAGAAGGCCGGTTGTCTGGGTAGTCGCCTTCCGCAGCGGAGGAGGCGATCGTCGTGAACGACACCCACAAGCTGGTCAACGACCTCTCCGAGCAGGTCTCCCGACTGGTCAAGGACGAACTGCGCCTGGCCAGGATCGAGCTCCAGGAGAAGGGCAGGCACGCGGGGTTCGGCGCGGGGCTGGTCGGCGCGGCGGGCGTGACCGCGCTGTTCGGCGGTGGCGCGCTCGTGGCCGCCGTCATCCTGCTGCTCGCCCTGGTCCTGCCCGGCTGGTTGGCTGCCGCGATCGTCGCGGTGGTCCTGTTCGTCGTCGCCGCCGTACTCGGCCTGACCGGCAAGAAGCAGGTGCAACGAGCCACCCCGCCGGTCCCGAGGGAAACCCTCGCGAGCGTCAGGGCCGATATCGACATGGTCAAGGAGTATGCACGGCGATGAGCGAGAGCGATCCCGGATACACCGGGCAGCAGAACGCGGGAGACGTCGGCGCGCACAGGGCGACCGTGGGCACGCCGACGGAGCGCGAGTCCATCAACGTTCCCCCGACGAGACCGGGCGCGGCGGAGAACGCGAGGCAGGCCGAGACCGCCCGCGAGGAACACGAGACCTTCATCCCCGAATCTCCCGTCGCCGACGAGCGGTCCGAGGCCACGGAGAACCTGCGGACGGAGGAGGAGTCGCTGAAGGGGGAGAGCGGGGAGGACGACGAGGAAGAGGACGACGTGCGTAAGGACATCCAGAAGTCCCGGAGAGACCTGGGGGAAACCGTCAGCGAGCTGGCGGGCAAGGCAGACGTGAAGTCCAGGGCGAGCCATGCCGCGCAGGCGGCCAGGGGCACGGCGGGTCACGCGGCGGAGTTGGCCAAGGGCAAGGCGGGCCATGCGGCGGAGTTGGCCAAGGGCAAGGCGGGTCACGCGGCGGAGACGGCCAAGGGGCGGGCGGCCGGTGCGGCTGCGACGGTCAAGGGCAAGGCGTCGGAAGTGGCGGGCAAGGTGCGCGAGAGCGCCCCTGACCAGGCCAAGGACGTCGCCACGCAGGCGAGGAAGCGGCCCGTGCTGCTCGTCGCCGCCATCGGCGCCGTGCTCGGCTTCATGGTGCGCCGGATGATGACGAAGCGGCGCACGCAGAACCAGGCGACCCGGCCCCGGTGGTTCAGGAAGGCGTGACGTTCAGGCAGCGGGAGGGAGCGGGGGCAGATCGACGCACTCCGGCGCGTAGCCGGGGCTCGTCACGAACGACATCGCCACCTCCCCGAACGCCCGCGCCTGATCTCCCGGCCGCTCGCCCGGGACACCGCGCGACGGCGCCTGCCGCACGCGTCGCCCATGCGGCTGAGCGGGATGAGCAGGGCGGCTGACGACAGCGGGTAGATCGAGTTCGCCCACTCGACGTCGGTGGCCGCCAGCCTCCCGACAGAGCACCCCTATGTCGCGGAAAGACGGGCTAGGCTCCAGATCATGGACTTCATCCGGGTGCGCGCGTCCGCCGACGGGGCGGAGACGATCTCCTACTGGACCGGCGACGTCTACGGGTGGCAGGACGACGACGGTCCCCACCACCTGTTCGGGTTCGAGGGGCTCAACGTGGCCAGGGCAGTGGAGGCCGACGGCGGCTGGCAGCTGCTGACCAGGGAGGCCGCCCTCTATCTCGACCCGAAGACCCGTCAGGTGCTCGACACCTGGGACAACCCGTTGACCGGGCGGGCGGTCGAGGTGCAGCACGTCTTCAACGACCCGGTCAACCAGCGGCTCGGCGCCTACCCGGTGCCGGCGACGCGGCTCGGCGACCAGGTGGTCTACAACGTCGACATCCGGCTGGCCTACCCCTCGCCGCTCAAGGTCGCCGACTATCCGGACAACTCCGCGAGCGACACGTACCGCGCGATGGAGCTGTTCCAGTTCTTCGCCGCCGCGAGAGACCTCGACTCCGGCGCGCCCGGCGTGCCGTGCGTGTTCTCGTGGTGCCGGGTCTCGCCGTGGTTGCCGTGGATGGCGATGGGGCAGCGCGGTGGCGGACTGGTCTACCACTGCAGGGGCGCCAAGGTGGCCGAGGTGCCGCAGCGGCTGAGCGAGCGGGTGGGCGAGCGGTTCCTGCACGCGCCCGCGGAGTGGTCGGGCCCCAACATGACGAGCTGGACCGCGTTCGCGGACCGGGCCGGCCGGTGAGCGCCGACCTGTTCTGCGAGATCATCGCGGGTGAGCGGCCGGCCCACATCGTGGACTCCGACGACGTGGCCGTCTCCTTCCTCGACACGCGTCCCGTCTTCAAGGGCCACGTGCTGGTCGTGCCGAGGGGCCACGTCGAGACGCTCACCGACCTCGCCGACGTGGGCCCGTTCTTCGAGCGGGTGCGGGCCGTGGCGGGTGCGGTGGAGGAGGGGCTGCAGGCCGGCGGCACGTTCGTGGCCATGAACAACCGCGTCAGCCAGAGCGTGGCCCACCTGCACGTGCACGTGGTGCCGCGCAACAAGAAGGACGGCATGCGGGGCTTCTTCTGGCCGCGTACGAAATACGCCTCCGCAGAGGAGGCCGCCTCCTACGCCGACGCGATCGCCGCCGCTCTGCGGCGCACGCCTGAGTGAGGGAAGTGCCCCGGAGCGGTCCCAGTGGCAGGTGGTGAATCCGCGGACGCCGCTACGCCCTTGAGCCGGGGGTCTGGCGAACAGGTTTCCTGTGAGTAAGCTCAGGCCGCGTGGAATACCTCGTCGGGGTCGCCGTCGTGGCAGTGCTCGTCAGCGTGCCCGCGATCGTGTTGTGGCGGGTCATGCGGGGCCGCAGAGAGCTGGGCACCAGCCCGGCGGAGCGGGCCACGTTCGAGACTCTGCACACCGCCTCCCTGGCCGGGCCGCCGCTGCGGGCCGGGCTGACCGCCGACGGCGCCGAGCGCGCCTCCCGGCACCTGCGGGCCCTGCTCGGCTCCGCCGCCGTCGCGATCACCGACGGCGAGCGGCTGCTCGTGTACGACGGCGCAGGCGACGACCACCACGCCGACGCGGCCTTCGAGCACGCGGCGGCGACCCTGCAGGACGGCCGCACCCAGGTGCTGACCATCGAGTGCGACCTGCTCGAATGCCCGATCAGGCAGGCCGTGGTCGTGCCGCTCACGACCGACGACCGCGTGGTCGGCACGCTGGCCGCCTATGGGCAGAGCGCCTCGGCCGGGCTGGTCAGAGCCGCGCAGGAGGTGGCCGGCTGGGTCGACTCGCAGCTGGAGCTGGCCGAGCTGGACCGCTCGCGCACGCTGCTCATGGAGGCCGAGGTGCGGGCGCTGCGGGCGCAGATCTCCCCGCACTTCATCTACAACTCCCTGACCACGATCGCCTCCTTCGTGCGCACCGACCCCGAGCGGGCCAGGGAGCTGCTGCTGGAGTTCGCCGACTTCACCCGCTACTCCTTCCGCCGGCACGGCGAGTTCACCACGCTCGCGGAGGAGCTGCGCTCGATCGACCGCTACCTGATCCTGGAGCGGGCCAGGTTCGGTGACCAGCTCCAGGTCACGCTCCGCATCGCGCCCGAGGTGCTGCCGGTCGCCGTGCCGTTCCTGTGCCTGCAGCCGCTGGTCGAGAACGCCGTCAGGCACGGCCTGGAGAGCCGCAACGGCGTCGGCCGCATCACGATCGTCGCCGAGGACGCCGGCGCCGAGTGCCGCATCAGCGTCGAGGACGACGGGCTCGGCATGGACCCCGACAGGCTGCGCCGCATCCTCGCAGGTGACATCGCTCCCAAGGGCGGCGTCGGGCTGGCGAACGTGGACGAGCGGTTGCGTCACGTGTACGGCGACGAGTACGGCCTGGCCGTCGAGACCGGCAACGGCGCGGGCACCAAGGTCAACATCAGGTTGCCGAAGTATCACCCAGGCGTCTCTGCCCGTTGACCTCGATCTCCCTTGTCGGTTTTATCACTGTCTATGGCACAACTACGGGTCCTCGCGGTCGATGACGAGCTGCCGGCCCTCGAAGACCTGTCCTACCTGCTCCGCGCCGATCCCCGCATCGGCGAGGTGGCCACCGCGCGGGACGGCGCGGCGGCGCTGCGCCTGCTCGACCGGGCCATCGCCGACGGCAGGCCGATCGACGCGGTGTTCCTCGACATCCGGATGCGCGGGCTCGACGGCGTGGTGCTCGGGCGGCTGCTGTCGCAGTTCGCCAACCCGCCGCGCGTGGTGTTCGTGACGGCGTACGAGGAGCACGCGGTGGACGCGTTCGAGATCAAGGCCGAGGACTATCTGCTCAAGCCGGTCCGGCCGGAACGCCTGGCCGAGGCGATCAGGCGCGTGGCGGTCTCGGCCGACGTGCCCGTGGAGGGCGGCGAGTCGGACACGATCCCGGTCGAACTGGGCGGGGTCACGCGTTTCGTGTCCAGCGCCGACGTCATCTACGTGGAGGCGCAGGGCGACTACGCGCGGCTGCACACGGCCGGGGGCAGCCACCTGGTGCGCATCCCGCTGGCCACCCTGGAGGAACGGTGGGCCTCGGCCGGGTTCATGCGGGTGCACCGCAGCCACCTGGTGGCCGTCAAGCACATCGAGGAGCTGCACATCGACTCGGGCAAGTGCACGGTCCGGGTGGGCGACACCGAGATCCCGGTCAGCCGCCGCCACACGCGCGAGCTGCGTGACCTGCTGGTGCGCCGGGCCAGGAAGGGCAGGCCGGAATGAGCCAGGAGCCCCGCCGCCAGGAGCCCCGCCCGGCCCGCAGGACCTCCCTGTCGCGGGAGGACACCTCGCGGCGGGTCACCGTGACGAGCCCGCGCACCGCCGCCGCCCGCCGGCCCCGCTACCCGGCCACCCTGGAGATCGACGAGCAGACCCGGCTCGGCGAGGTCTACATGCGCTCGTTGCTGCGCACCCAGTTCAGGCTGGCGCTGTTCGTGTGCACGGTGCTGGCCTGCGTGATCGGCGGGCTGCCGCTGCTGTTCCTGCTGATCCCCGACCTGAGCGAGGTGCACCTGCTGGGCGTGCCTCTCGCGTGGGCGGTGCTGGCGGGCCTGATCTACCCCGCCTTCGTCATCGGCGCCTGGCTGTACGTGCGCCAGGCGGAGCGCAACGAACGCCACTTCGCCGAACTGGTCGAACGCCGATGAGCCGGCGGGCGGACGGGCGCGAGGCCCCCGGGGCGGAGCCGGGCGCATGAGCCTGACGGCCGTGCTGGTGGTCGTGGTCGCGGCCATCCTCATCGGAGCGTTCGGGATCAGGGTCTCGCGCACCACCTCCGACTTCTACGTCGCCTCCCGTACGGTCAGCCCGCTCTGGAACGCCTCCGCCATCGGCGGCGAGTACCTGTCGGCGGCCTCCTTCCTCGGGATCGCCGGGCTCATCCTGTCCTTCGGCGTGGACATGCTCTGGCTGCCCGTCGGCTGGACCGGGGGTTACCTGGTGCTGCTGGTGCTGGTGTCGGCGCCGCTGCGCCGCTCGGGGGCGTACACGCTGCCGGACTTCGCCGAGGCCAGGCTCGAGTCGATGACCGTGCGCCGCACCGCGAGCGTGCTCGTCGTGCTGATCGGCGGGCTCTACCTGATGCCACAGTTCCAGAGCGCGGGCCTGGTGCTGAGGACCATCACCGGCGCGCCCGTGTGGGCCGGCGGGCTGCTGGTCGCGAGCGTCGTCGCGGTGAACGTGTTGTCGGGAGGCATGCGGTCGATCACGTTCGTGCAGGCGTTCCAGTACTGGCTCAAGCTGACGGCGCTGGCCGTGCCGCTGGTGTTCCTGCTGATGGCGTGGAAGGCCGACGGCGCGCCCGGGGTCACCTCGCTGGACGCGGCCACCTGGCAGGTGCCGCTGACCGGCGGCAAGGAGTACGGGGTGTACACGACGTACTCGCTGATCCTGGCCACCTTCCTCGGCACCATGGGGTTGCCGCACGTGCTCGTGCGGTTCTACACCAATCCCGACGGGCGGGCCGCGCGCCGCACGACGCTGGTGGTGCTGACGCTGCTCGGCGCGTTCTACCTGATGCCCGCCGTGTACGGGTGGCTGGGCCGCATCTACGCGCCCGACCTGGTGCGTACGGACGCGGTCGTGCTGACGCTGCCTTCCCGGATGATCGGTGGCCCGCTGGGCGACCTGCTGACGGCGCTCGTCACGGCGGGGGCGTTCGCGGCGTTCCTGTCCACCTCGTCGGGGCTGACCGTGTCCGTGGCGGGTGTGATCGCCCAGGACCTGCTCAAGGGCGGGGTGCGCTCGTTCAGGATCGCCACGCTGATGGCGGTGGCGGTGCCGCTGGCGCTGGCGTTGTGGGCGCGGGCGCTGCCCGTGGCGGACGTGGTGGGGCTGGCGTTCGCGGTGGCGGCCTCGTCGTTCTGCCCGCTGCTCGTGCTGGGCATCTGGTGGCGGCGGCTGAGCACCACGGGGGCGCTGGCCGGGCTGTTCGTGGGCGGCGGGCTGGCCTGTACGGCAGTGCTCGTCACGATCACGGCCGGGCCGTTCGAAGGGCCGGCGGGGGCGCTGCTGGCCCAGCCGGCGGCGTGGACGGTGCCGATCGCGTTCGCGGTGATGGTGTCGGTGTCGTTCCTGACACCCGACCGTGTGCCGCTCGGCGTGGCCAGGACGATGGTCCGGCTGCACACGCCCGAGGACCTCGACCTCGACCGCGGCGACTGGCGGCCCCGCTCGTCCTGAGGGGCCGCGGTCCCGCGC
>NZ_SMKP01000117.1:0-32750 GCF_004349015.1 Nonomuraea diastatica | reverse complement strand
CACCCGCACCCCGCCCGTGCACAACCCGTCGCGGTAGACCGTCACCCCGGGCAGCGCCACCTGGGGTGTGGCCCGCCGCTGGCGGGGCGGCACGGAGATCGACACTTTCGGGACGGGCCGGCGCCGCACCGACACCTTGGGCACGGTCACGCGTCCCGGCCTGGCGGTGACGCCTTTCGGGGGCACGGGGGCGCGTACGGTCACCCGCGGCGCCGGGCCCGGCCACGGCGCCCGGTCGGCCGCCGCGCCGCTCACGTCGGCGCCGGTGACGCCGGCCACGAGCAGGGCGGCGGCGAGCAGCAGCGGAGCGCGCCTGAAGGCCACGGTCACAGCCCTCCGGCGATCCGCGTGAACTCCTGCAGCGCCCCCGTGAACGCCTCGGGGCCGACGGCCAGCGGCCCGGCGAAGACGTGCGCGATGTCCCAGGTGAGATAGGTGCCGAAGCCGAGCAGCCCCGCGGTCGCCAGCAGTGGCAGGATGGCCAGGCCGCGCGGCCGTGCCCCGGCGAGGAACGGGAAGACGACGACGAGCGCCCCGGTGAGGATCGTCAGGATCAGCAGCCCGTCGGGAGGTGTCGCGGCGGCGTCGGCGGTGCGCTGGGCGCGCGCGGCGGCGATGCTTCTGACGTGGTCGAGCACGGCCGCCTTGGCGTCGGACTCCTGGTCGCCCGCCACCTCGATGGCGTGGACCGCGCCGCGCAGCTGGTCCATCCTGGCGCCGCCGACCGGGTCCATCGCGCCCTCGGCCATGAGCGGCCACTCGTCCCTGACCACGAACGTGACGTAGTCGTGCAGAGCCTTGCGCACCTCCTGGGGCGCCGTGCCCGGCAGCTCGCCGGCGGACCAGTAGGCGTCGACCGCGGCCTGGCTCTCGGCGTGAGTGTTGAGCCTGGCGGCGTCGGCCGTGGTCCACGGCACGATGATCGCGATGGCGAACACCAGCAGGAACATGGCCGACAACATCGCCCCCGCGTGGGCGGCGGAGGGGCCGCTGGGGTCACGGTCCTCCCCCGCCGCCCTGACCCGCCTGAACACCAGCGCGGTGAGCGCCACGGCGCCCACCGCCGCCAGGATGGAGAGTGTGTAAGCCACCATGAGGATCTCCCGAGCCCTGTCGATTACCCAGTGCGACATTACTATCACATAGGGCGACGATGGCGGCAGGCGGTGATCGGCAAAGTCCCGGCATGCTCCACGCCCGCGGCGGGGTCAGCCGAACTGCCCGCCGTACGGGCCGCCGCACCGGTGCCGGCTGGACGGATTGCCGATCACCGAGGGGACTTCCTCTCCATATGTCCAACGAGAGGCTGATATTTCGGGGCTTGCGGGGAGCATGGGGGCGTGAATCTCAACGGCCGCAAATTCGTGATGGTGAGCTCGACGGCGAGCGACGTCGACCCGGACAGTCCCACGGAGTTCCAGTACTGGGAGGCGGACGGGGTGGTGTGGGGCCACTACTCCGGCGACACCGTGACCCACGGGCGCTTCGTCGGCACGCGGGACGGCGACCTGGTGTCGATCAGTTACGCGCACGCCCTGAAGGCCGGGGGCAAGGCGGGCGGGCACAGCAGCAGCCGCGTCGAGGCAGGGGACGACGGGCGGCTGCGCCTGGTGGAGGAGTTCACGTTCGAGGGAGACGACACCGTGCACGTGAGCGTGTGCGCCGAAGTGTCCTGACCCCCTCGCCACGCGGGCCGGCGGCTGCTCAGCCCTCCTTGCGGAGGGTGGCGCGGCCCTCCGAGGCGCCGACGAAGCGCATCTTGCCGAGCGGCACCTCCCCCTGCGTCTCCTGGGCCGGCCGCCGCGCCGGCCTGGCCCGGTCGCTGGGCAGCACGTACGGCCGCCTGAGCACCTCGTCCAGGATGAACACGGTCTCGGTCGCCTTCACCGCCGGGATGTTCGCCAGCCGGTCGGTCACCATGGTGTGCACCTCGGCCACGTCGGACACCCGTACCTGGATCATCGCGTCGTGCTGGCCGGTGGTGATCGCGCAGTATTCCACCTGCGGCATCCTGGCCAGCTCGGCCCTGAACTGCTTCCACATCTGCTGGCGCACGGTCACGAAGATCAGCGCCGTGATGCCGAGCCCGGCCCGCACGTGGTCGATCTCGGCCGTGAACCGCTTGATCGCGCCGTCGGCGCGCAGCGCCTCGAAGCGGGTGTAGGCGTTCGCCCGGGAGATGCCCACCCGCTCGGCCAGGGCCGCGACCGAGATCCTGCCGTTCTCGCGCAGGACCTCAAGGATCTTCAGATGGACGTCGTCCAGTTCGAGGCCGATGCCGATCCGTCCAGCCTGACCGCCGTCGCCGACACCATTTCTGGAAATTTCACTCATCATTACCTCATCGACCTTTATATACGTCTTGCTGGCCGCACGGTGCCTGGACGTTCTGCCGGACAATCCTCGGCATCCCCTTGCTGAACGTCCAATCATGGAGGACCTACATGGCGACCCGCTCGCAGACGGCGGCTGTGCTGCTCGCCGGTGCACTCGCCCTCGCCGCCTGCGGAAGCGGCGGCACGTCCCAGCCCCCCGCCTCCGGCGGCGGCAGGACCCTCGTCATCGACACGTCCTTCGACCTCAAGACGGCCGACCCCGGCCGCACGTACGAGCCGACCGGGCTCATCGTCGGCAAGGCGGTCTATGAGACCCTCCTCACGTTCGACGGCGCCGACGTGACCAAGCCGGTGCCCGCCCTCGCCGAGTCGTACGAGCTGGCCGAGGACGGCAAGACGCTGACGCTCGAGCTCAAGCAGGGCGCCACCTTCGCCGACGGCTCGCCGGTGACGGCCGACGACGTGGTGTTCTCGCTGACGCGGGTGCGTGACATGAAGGGTACGCCGTCGTTCCTGCTGGACGGCGTCGAGGTGGCCAAGACCGGCGACTCGACGATCACGCTGACGTCGAAGGCGCCGAACCCGGCCCTGCCGTACATCCTGCCGAACCCGGCGCTCGGCATCATCAACAGCAAGGTCGCCAAGCAGCACGGCGCGACCGCCGACGCCCAGGACAAGGCCGAGCGGTACCTGAACGCGAACTCGGCCGGTTCGGGCCCGTACCGGATCGAGTCGTTCGACGTCAGCAGCCAGGTGGTGCTCACGTCGAACACGAAGTACCACGGCGCCAAACCCGCCTACGACAAGGTCGTCATCCGCAACGTCGAGGCCGCCACCCAGAAGCTGAACGTGCAGCGCGGCGACAGCCAGGTCGCGCTGAACCTGTCGGGTGACCAGGTCACCGGCATGCCCCCGGCCCTGCAGGTGAAGAAGACCGCCTCGGCGAACGTCATCTTCCTGCTGGCCAACCAGGACTCCGCGATCAGCAGGACGACCACGAACCCCAAGTTCGTGGAGGCGGTGCGCAAGGGCGTGGACTACGCGGGGCTGCTGGAGCTGGCCGGCGAGGGCTCGACGCGGGCTCCGGGGGTCATCCCGTCGCAGCTGCTCGGCGCGCTGCCCGCCGACCAGGGCGCCGAGCGGGACGTCGCGGGCGCCAAGGCGGCGCTGGCGGCCGGCGGGTTGTCGAACCCGACCGTGAAGCTGGAGTACCCGACCGAGCTGACCGTGAACGGCCTGTCGTTCCAGCCGCTGGCCGAGCGCATCCAGGCCAACCTCAAGGAGGTCGGCATCACGGTGGACCTCCAGCCCGCGCCGGTCAGCACGGCGCTGGACAACTACCGCAACGGCAAGGAGGAGATGGGCCTGTGGTACTGGGGGCCTGACTACCCCGACCCCAGTGACTACCTGGCGTTCCTGCCGGGCAAGACGGTGGGGCTGCGGGCCGGCTGGAAGCCCGGGGCGGCCAAGGAGATCGAGGAGGCCGGGGAGAAGGCGGCCGCGGCGATCGGGGACGACGCCCGCAAGGATGCCTTCGCCGACGTGCAGACCAAGCTCAACGCCTCCGGGCCGTTCATCCCGCTGATCCAGCCCAGCCAGAACATCGTGACGGCCGGGTCGGTGACGGGCCTGGACTACCACCCCGTGTGGACGGTCGACATCGCCGACCTCGGCGTGAAGTAAGGGGCCGGGCAGGTGCCGAAAAAGGAGGGTCCGCCCGCCCCGCGACCGCGGCGCGCCGCGCATCCGCTGGCCCGGTTCCTGATCCGGCGCCTCCTCCTGGCCGTGCTCATGGCCTGGGGGATCACGCTGGTGACCTTCGTGCTGACCAACCTGGTGCCCGGCGACCCCGTGGCCGCGAACCTCGGCCAGCGGGCGCTCGGCGACCCCGCCATCGTCGCGCAGTGGCGGGCCGAGCACGGGCTGGACAAGCCGCTCTGGCAGCAGTACCTGATCCACCTCCAGGGACTGGCCCAGGGTGACCTGGGCACCAGCCAGCAGAGCCACCGCCCGGTCGCCCAGGACCTCGCCGAGTACGTGCCCGCCACGCTGGAGCTGGCCGGGGCGGCCATCCTGGTCTCCCTGGTGCTCGGCGTGGCGTTCGGTGTGGTCGCCGCCCTGCGCAGGGACCGGCTGCCCGATCACGCGCTGCGGGTGCTCAGCCTGGTCGGCATCTCCGTCCCGACGTTCTGGCTGGCGCTGGTGGCGTTCTACGTGTTCTTCTACCGGCTGCAGCTCACCCCGGGCAGCGGCCGGGTGGACGCGGCGCTCGGCCCGGCCCCGCCCGTGACGGGGCTGCAGACGGTGGACGCGCTGCTGGCCGGCCGGTGGGACATCTTCTCCTCGGCCGCCGGCCACCTGGTCACGCCCGCCCTCGTGCTGGCCCTGTACACGATCGGGCTGCTCACCCGGTTCACCCGCTCGGCGGTGCTGGAGGTGCTCGGGCAGGACTACGTGCGGGCCGCCCGCGCCAAGGGCCTGCCAGGGCGGACGATCCTCTTCCGGTACGTGCTGCGTTCGGCGCTGGTGCCCATCATCACCGTGGCGGGCCTGGCCTTCGGCAGCCTGCTGTCCGGCACCGTACTGGTCGAGGCGATCTTCGCCTGGCCCGGCATCGGGCAGTACGCCTACAAGAGCGCCACCACGCTCGACCTGCCCGCCGTCATGGGCGTCGGCCTGGTCGTGGGCGTCGTCTACCTGGTCATCAACCTGATCGTGGACGTCCTGTACGGCGTCATCGACCCCCGAGTGAGGCTCCAGTGACACGGGACCCCCTGGCCCGCAGAGGCCTGCTCAGGCGGCTCCCCGAGGCGTGGCGGCAGCCGCTGGCCGTGGTCGGCGCCGTGCTGGCCGTGGCCTGGATCGTGATCGCGCTGGCCGCGCCCGCGCTGGCGCCGCACGATCCGCTGGCCCAGGACCTGCCGCGCCTGGCCGCTCCCGGCCCCGGGCACTGGTTCGGCACCGACCAGCTCGGGCGCGACATCCTGAGCCGTGTCCTGCACGGGGCGCGGGTGTCGATACCGCTGACGCTGCTGTTGGTGGCGCTGTCGGTGCTGATCGGCGGGCTGCTCGGGGCGTGTGCCGGATATTTCGGCAGGTGGGTGGATGAGACGATCATGCGGCTGGCGGACCTGGTGTTCGCGTTCCCGACCGTGATCCTGGCCATGGTGGTGGCCGCCGCCCTGGGCGCGAGCCTCGGCAACGCGGTGCTGGCCGTGCTGGTCGTGGCCTGGCCCGCCTACGCCCGGGTGACGCGCGGGCTGGTGCTGGGGATCCGGGAGCGGGAGTTCGTGCTGAGCGGGCGGCTGCTGGGCTTCCCGGTGTGGCGCTCTCTGCGGGTGGACGTCCTGCCGAACGTGACAGGGCCCGTCCTGGTGCTGGCCACGCTCGACATCGGCACCGCCCTGCTGCTGCTGTCGGGGTTGTCGTTCCTCGGCCTGGGCGCCAAGCCGCCGTCCCCCGAGTGGGGGGCGATGGTGGCCTCGGGCGTGGAGGTGTTCGACAGCTGGTGGGTGGCGACGTTCCCCGGACTGGCGATCTTGACCGTGGTGCTGGCGTTCAACTTCCTGGGTGACACGCTGCGGGACGCACTCGACCCCCGGACCGCCCGCGCTATCAAGGAGCGTGCCCTTTGAGCGAGCGCGGCGAGGGAACACGGCAACACAGCGACCTGGACATCAGCGGACTGAAGGTGTCGATCGGCGGCAAGGAGATCCTGCGCGGCGTCGACCTCAGGCTGGCGGCCGGCCGGGTGCACGGGCTGGCCGGGGAGAGCGGCTCGGGCAAGACCATGACCGGGCTGGCCGTGCTGGGCTTGCTGCCGCACGGCGCCCGGGCGTCGGGCACGGTCCGGCTCGGTGAGCGCGACCTGCTGGCGCTGCCGGCCAAGGAGCTGAACCGGGTGCGCGGCGGCGAGGTCGCCATGGTCTTCCAGGACCCGACGACCAGCCTGCACCCGATGCTGACCGTCGGCAGGCAGCTCACCGAGCACATGCGGCACCACCTTCGCCTGGGCAGGGCCGAGGCGAGGGAGCGGGCGGTGGAGCTGCTCGGCAAGGTGCGCATTCCCGGTCCAGCGGAGGCGTACGCGCGGTTTCCGCACCAGTTCTCCGGCGGGATGCGGCAGCGCATCGCGATCGCCATCGCGCTGGCCTGCTCGCCGAAGGTGCTGATCGCCGACGAGCCGACGACGGCGCTGGACGTGACCGTGCAGGCGGGGGTGCTGCGGCTGCTGCGCGGGCTCTGCGACGAACTGGGGCTGGCCGTGCTGCTGGTCACGCACGATCTGGGGGTGATGTCGGCGGTGGCGGACGAGGTGAGCGTGATGAAGGACGGCCTGGTCGTGGAGTCGGGGCCGCGCGGCCGGGTGCTGCGGGAACCGGCCCACGCCTACACGCGCGCACTGCTCGGCTCCCTGCCGGACGCGGGCGGGCCCGCCCCCGGTACCGCCGATCCCAGCGCGCCCGACCCCGGCAGGCCCGCTCCCCGTACGACAGGGTCCAGTGCGACCGCTCCCCGTACGACCGGTTCCAGTGCGACCGCTCCCCGTACGACCGGTTCCAGTGCGACCGCTCCTCGTGCGGGCGGGTCCGGTACGGGCGAGGAGGGAGAACGATGAGCCTGCTGGCCGTGGACGATCTGGTCGTCGAGCACCGCTCCCCCGGCCGTCCCGCGGTGCGGGCCGTGGCGGGGGCGAACCTGACCGTCGGCGCCGGCGAGGTCGTCGGGCTGGTCGGTGAGTCGGGGTGCGGCAAGTCGACGCTGGCCCGCGCCGTCTGCGGGCTCAACCCGGTCACCGCCGGCTCGATCACGTTCGACGGGCAGCCGGTCGCCCCGCTCGGGCTGCGGCGCAGGAAGCTGACCGGGATCCAGATGGTGTTCCAGGACCCGTACGCGTCGCTGAACCCGCGCCGACGGGTCGGCGACCAGGTCGCCGACGGGCTGCGCACCGCGCGGGACACCGTCACCTCGCCCGCCGACCTGCTGGAACGGGTCGGGCTGCCGCGCGAGTTCGCGGGCCGGCACCCGCACGAGTTCTCGGGCGGTCAGCGGCAGCGCATCGCCATCGCCAGGGCGCTGGCCGCCCGGCCGCGGCTGCTGATCGGTGACGAGCCCATCTCCGCCCTGGACGCCTCCGCACAGTCGCAGGTGGCCAGGCTGATGCGGGATCTGGCCGTGGACGCGGGCGCGGGACTGCTGTTCATCAGCCACGACCTGTCCGTGGTGCGGCTGATCGCCGACCGGATCGCCGTCATGTACCTGGGCAGGATCGTCGAGGTGGGCGACACGGCGGAGGTGTGGGCGGATCCGCGGCACCCGTACACGAAGGCGCTGCTGCAGGCCATCCCGAAGCCGGACGGGATGGGAGTGCTGCCGGTGGAGCTGCCCGGCGACGTGCCCGATCCGGTAAACCCGCCGCAGGGGTGCCGGTTCCATCCGCGCTGCCCGCACGTGATGGACGTGTGCCGCGGCAAGGAGCCGGAATTCGGCCCGGTGGCCTGCTGGCTGCACGAGCCACGGTGACGCCCCTGCCGGACGCCACGCCGGACGCCCTGCCCGCGGCGCGGGCGGGCGGAGGCGAGACAAGCCGCGCGGGCGGGCGGGTGGTGGCCGTGCGGGAGGCCATGGCCGGCGCCGGGGTTGACGCCCTGGTGTTGCGGCCGTCTCCGGACTTCCGGTTCCTCGGCGGCCGGGAGGGGCCGTACCTGGTGGTGACCGGCGACGCCGTCGCCGAGACCGCCGAGCCTGCCCGGCTGGTGCCCGAGGGAGCGCGGCGGGTCGGCGTGGACCCGGAGATGCGGGTGCGCGAGCTGTTCTGGCTCGCCGTCGAGGCCGAACTGGTGCCCGCCTCCGCCGTGCTGGCGCCGCTGCGGTTGCGCAAGGAGCCGTACGAGATCGAGGCCGTCGCGCGCGCGGTGGCGGCCGCGGAAGAGGTGCTGGGGCAGGCGCGGGAGCTGGCCTGGTTCGGGGCCGGCGAGCGGGCGATGGCCCGCCGGCTGCGGCTGCTGCTGGTGGAGTCGGGCTGCGAGGAGGTGTTGTCGCTGCGGGTGGCGGCGGGCGAGAACACGGCACGACCCGAGCACGCGCCGGGCGAGCGGGTGATCAACCCCGGGGACGCGCTGCTGGTTGCGGTGTGCGGGCGGTGGGACGGCTACTGCGCGGAGGTCGCCAGGGTGTTCGCGGTGGCGGAGCCGCCGGAGGACTTCGAGGCGATGTACTCGGTGGTGGCCGCCGCGCACCGGGCGGGCCTGTCGGTGATGCGCCCCGGCGTCCCGGTGGCCGCGGTGTCCAGGGCGGTCGGCGAGGTGATCGACGGCAGCGGGTACGGGCGGTTCGCGGCGGCGCACGCCGGGCGGGGCATCGGGCTGGGGCACGACGAGGGGCCGCGTCCGGACGAGGACACCGTGCTGGCGGCGGGGATGACGTTCTGCCTGGAGCCGGCCATCTACGTGCCCGACCTGTTCGGGGCACGGGTGGCGGACGTGGTGGCCTGCTCGGACGGCGGGCCGCTGGCGCTGGGCACGAGCCCGCACTCCTTGACCGTGCTGGACCGGTGAGACCGCCCCTGTCACGAGCGAGCCCTGTCACGAGCGAGCCCTGTCACGAGGTCACGAGCGAGTCGGGGCGCCCCCTTCCACCCGGGAAACCCCAGACCGCGACGGCGGGGCCCGAGCGGATCCATGGCGGCCGTCCGGTCCGGGCGAGTTCGCGTACGACGATACAGGCGGGTTCGAGCGCGCCCGCTAGGGCAGCTCGACGAAGGACCGCCTTCCTCTTGGTGGCCGGGCACGAATCCGGCGGGCGCACCATGGCATACCGTCGCCAGTGAACGCGTCCCACGAGGAGGAGCGGCAGGTTGATCGAGGTCAGGGAACTCCACGAGATGGCGGAGATCGAGCAGGTCAACGACCTGTTCGAGGACATCTGGCACTTCGGGCCCGGCGACCCGCCCATCACGATGGAGCTGATGCGGGCGCTGTCGCACGCGGGCGGCTACGTCGCCGGCGCCTTCGAGGGCGACCGGGTGGTGGGCGGCTCTGTCGGGTTCCTCGCGGCGGGCGGCGCGCTGCACTCGCACGTCACCGGCACGACGCGGCGCGGCGCCGGGTTCGAGCTCAAGCAGCACCAGCGCCGCTGGGCCCTGGAGCGCGGGATCGAGCGCATCACCTGGACCTACGATCCGCTCGTGCGCCGCAACGCCCACTTCAACCTGGTGAAGCTGGGCGCGCGGCCCCAGGAGTACCTTCCACGCTTCTACGGCGTCATGGGCGACGCGATCAACCAGGGCGACGAGTCCGACCGGCTGCTCGCGGTGTGGCCGCTGACCGCGCCGCATGTGGAGGCGCTGGCCCGGCGCGAGCCCGGCGAGAGCGCGGCACCGGACGGCGCGGTGGTCGCGCTGGCCGACGAGGGCGGCAGGCCGGTGCAGGGGCCGATACAGGGGCAGGCGGGGGCGGGCGCCGTGCTGGTCGCCGTTCCCGCCGACATCGAGGGGTTGCGCGCCAGCGACCCGGGAACGGCCAAGGCGTGGCGGCTCGCCGTACGCGAGGTGCTGGGTGGCCTGATGGCGGAGGGCCGCACGGTCACGGGGTTCTGCGGTAAGTCCTACTACGTTGTGGAGCAAGCGTGAAGATCACTGGAGTTGAACTGCGCCGGATCGCGATGCCGCTGGTGGCGCCGTTCCGCACCTCGTTCGGCACCGAGACGTCCCGCGACGTCCTGCTGGTCAGGGTCGTGACGCCGGACGCCGAAGGCTGGGGCGAGTGCGTGGCGATGGCGGAGCCGCTCTATTCCTCCGAGTACGTCGACGGCGCGGCCGAGGTGATCCGCCGTTTCCTGCTGCCCGCGTTGCCGTCGAACGTCGACGCGCAGGGCGTGGCCCGCGCCCTGGAGCCGATCAAGGGTCACCGCATGGCCAAGGCCGCGGTGGAGACGGCGGTGCTGGACGCGCAGCTGAGGGCGGCGGGCGAGTCGTTCGGCCGGTTCCTCGGCGCGTCGCGCACCCGGGTGCCGTGCGGGGTGTCGGTCGGCATCATGGACTCGATCCCGCAGCTCCTCGACGCGGTGGCGGGCTACCTGGACGAGGGGTACGTCCGCATCAAGCTGAAGATCGAGCCCGGCTGGGACGTCGAGCCGGTCAGGGCGGTGCGCGAGAGGTTCGGCGACGACGTGCTGCTCCAGGTCGACGCGAACGCCGCCTACTCGCTGACCGACGCCCGGCGGCTGGCCCGGCTCGACGCGTTCGACCTGCTGCTGATCGAGCAGCCGCTGGCCAACGACGACCTGGTGCAGCACGCCAAGCTGGCCAAGCAGCTCACGACGCCGATCTGCCTGGACGAGTCGATCGAGTCGGCCGAGCACGCCGCGGCGGCGATCGCGCTCGGCTCGTGCTCGATCATCAACGTCAAGCCCGGCCGGATCGGCGGCTACCTGGAGGCGCGGCGCGTCCACGACCTGTGCCGGGCCGGCGGGGTCGCGGTGTGGTGCGGAGGCATGCTGGAGACCGGGCTCGGCCGGGCGGCGAACGTGGCGCTGGCGGCGCTGCCCGGGTTCACCCTGCCGGGCGACACCTCGGGGTCGCGCCGCTACTACGCGACCGACATCACCGAACCGTTCGAGCTGGTGGACGGGCACCTCGAGGTACCGGCCGGGCCGGGTCTCGGCGTCGAGCCGATCCCGGCCGTGCTCGACGAGGTGACCACGGCCACGGAGTGGATCAGCCTCTGAGCCGGGGCACCGCGGCCAGCAGGGCGCGCGTGTAGTCGTGCGCGGGCTCGCCGACGACCTGCTCGGTGGGGCCCGCCTCGACCAGCCGGCCCTGGTGCATGACGGCGACCACGTCGGCGACGTACCTGACCACGGCCAGGTTGTGCGAGATGAACAACATCGGCAGGCCCAGCTCGTCGCGGAGCCCGCGGACGAGGTTGAGCACCGCGCCCTGCACCGACACGTCGAGCGAGCTGGTGATCTCGTCGGCGACCAGCAGGCCGGGGTCGCCGCCGAGGGCGCGGGCGATCGCGACGCGCTGCCGCTGCCCGCCGGACAGCTCGCGCGGGTAGCGGCCGGCCACCTCCGCGGGCAGCCGCACGAGTTCGAGCAGCCGCTTCACCTCGTTGTCACGGTCGCGGCCCTTGATGCCCTCCGCGACCGTGTCGCCGACGGTCATGCGGGGGTTCAGCGACGCGTACGGGTCCTGGAACACCATCTGCACGCGGCGAGCGCCCTCGACGCTCCCCGTGTACGGCACGAGCCCGCAGACGGCCCTGGCCAGCGACGACTTGCCGGATCCCGACTCGCCGACGAGCCCGACGACGCGGCCGTCGGGGATCTCCAGCGTGACGTCGTCGACGGCGGTGAAGCCGCCGAACCGCACGGTCAGGTTCTTGATGATCACGAGACCTCCCAGCAGGCGACCCGCTGCCGGAGGCCGTGCGCGACGAGTTCCGGGCGTTCGGTGGCGCACCGCTCGGTGGCCAGGGAACATCGGGGGGCGAAGGCGCAGCCGGGGCCGACCTGGTCGGGCGCGGGCTGGGTGCCGGGAATGCCGGCCAGCGGCCTGGTCCTGTCGGTGTCCAGGTCGGGCAGGGAGGCGATCAGCGCCCTGGTGTAGGGGTGCGCGGCGCCCTCGGCGAGCCGGTCGGCGGGCAGTTCCTCGACGACGCGGCCGGCGTACATGACCACGACGCGGTCGCACAGCTGGCCCACGACGGCGATGTCGTGCGAGATGAACAGCGTGGCCGCGCCCGTCTCGGCCACGACCTCGCGCAGCAGCCGCAGGATCTGCCGCTGCACGGTCACGTCGAGCGCGGTGGTGGGCTCGTCGGCGATGATCAGGCGGGGCGTGCCCATCAGACCCATGGCGATCACGGCGCGCTGCCGCATGCCGCCGGACAACTCGTGCGGGTGCTGTTCGGCGCGCCGTTCCGGCTCGGGCAGGTGCACCTGCCCGAGCCGGTCGACGGCGCGGCTGCGGGCCTCGGCCCGGCTCGCGCCCTCGTGTACGACGGCGACCTCGGCGAGCTGGCCGCCGACCTTGAGCGCGGGGTTGAGCGCGGCGAGCGGGTCCTGGAAGACCATCGCGAGCGCGGTGCCGAGCTCCTTGTCCGACAGCGTGGCGACGTCCCTGCCGCCCAGGTGCAGCCGGCCGTAGGTGACCTTCCCCGGGTAGGGGACGAGCCCGCCGATGGCGGCCGCGGTCAGGCTCTTGCCGCTGCCGGACTCGCCCACGAGGCCGACGACCTCGCCGGGCGCGACGGTCAGCGACAGGCCCCGCACGGGGGTCGCACCGCCGGGGAAAGTGACGGTCAGGTCCCGCACGTCCAGCACGGCGCCGGGGTCCGGCTCGCCCGGCTGGGGCGGCGGCGCCGGCGGCTCCTCGGCCTTCCGTACGGGCGTGCGCGCGGCCGCTCTGGCCAGGGCGTCCCCCAGCAGGTTGAAGCCGATGCCGGCAAGCGCGACGGCGGCCGCGGGGCCGAGCGCGACCTCGGGCGTCACGTAGATCCGGGAGAACCCGTCGAACAGCAGCCGGCCCCAGTCGAACGACGGCGGCTGCACGCCGAGCCCCAGGAACGACATGCCGGCCAGGCCGAGCAGGGCGCCGCCGAGCGCCTGGGTGAGGTTGAGGATGAGCGGCTCGGCGATGTTGGGCAGGACGTGCCGGGCGAGGATGCGGCGGCGGGGCACGCCGAGCATACGGGCGGCGGAGACGTAGTCGGCGCCGGCGACCGTGGCGGCCAGCGTCTGGGTGAGCCGGGCGAAGCCCGGCGCGATGGCCACGCCGATGCCGAGCACCGCGCCGCGCGCGCCGAGGCCGGCGACGACCGCGGTGAACATGGCCAGCAGCAACCCGGGGAAGGCCACCAGCGCGTTGACCGTGCCGGTGGCCAGCCGGGCCGCGCGCCTGGGGAGCACGGACGGGAGCGTGCCGAGCAGGATGCCGCAGACGGCGCCGATGAGGGTGGCGGCCAGCGCCAGCGTCAGCGAGAACCGGCCCGCCACCAGCACCCTGGCCAGCAGGTCGCGGCCGAGGTTGTCGGTGCCGAGCGGGTGCTCGGCCGAGGCGCCCTGGAGGATGGCGCCGGCGTCGATGCGCTCGGCGGCCTCGCCCCAGACGATCGGGCCGGCGGCGGCGAGCGCCGCCATGAGCGCCACGATCACGGCTCCGGCCACGGCGGGGCCGCTCCATCGGACGGGCATCAGGACTGCTCCCTGATCTCAGAGGTGGGGTCGAGAGCGCCGAGCAGGAGGTCGACGGCCAGGTTCACGACCAGCACGATCGCGCCGTAGACGAGGATCACGCCCTGGGCGACCGGGTAGTCCTTCTGCGTGATCGACTCGACGATCTTCAGCCCGAGCCCCGGCCAGGCGAAGACGTACTCGACGAGCACGCTGCCGGCGATGAGCGAGGTCAGCAGCAGCCCGCACACGGTCAGGGTCGCGGTGAGCGTGTTGGGCAGCACGTGCCGCAGGTGCAACCGGCGCGCGGGCAGGCGTTTGGCCCTGGCCAGGCGCACGTAGTCCTTGCCCAGCTCGCGCAGGGTCTCCACGCGGGCGATGCGGGCGATCATGGCGACGGGGCCGGCCGCGAGGGCCAGGACGGGCAGCACGTACGTGATCGGCCCTGCCTTGCCTGCGGGCGGGAACCAGCCGAGGCCGATGGCGAAGACGGACACGAGGCCGATCCCGTACAGGAACTCGGGGACGGCCACGGCGGTGCCGGTGACGGAGCCGAACGTCAGCTCGGAGCCGCGGTTGCGGCCGTTCTGGGTGCGGACGGCCGCCCACATGCCGAGCGGGACGCCCGCCAGCAGGGCGAGGAGGGTGGCGAGGAGGGCGAGGGCCAGGGTGTTGGGGAGCCGGGCGGCGATGACCTCGCCGACGGGCTCGCTGGTGATGAACGAGGTCCCGAAATCTCCGGACAGGACGTTGGTCACGTAGGTCACGAACTGCTCCGGGAGCGGGCGGTCCAGGCCGAGCGCCGCCCTGCGCGCCTCCACCAGCTCCACCGGCGCGGCCGGTCCGAGCGCCGTGCGCACGGGGTCGCCGGGGATGAGGTGGATCATCGCGAAGGAGGCGGCCAGCAGCACGGCCAGCGACACGGCGAACCGCACCGCCCGCCGCACCGCGATCCGTGCCCTGCGGCGTGCCGCCCCCTTGGCCGCACCCTGGGCCGCCTCAGGCGCGCGGCCGGTCGGGGAGAGCGGCGGGTCGGTGACGGTCCCGGGCGTCTCGAACCCGCTGCTGTCGCGCACTCAGCCTCCCTGAGTGAGCCTGATCGAGGTGGGCACGAACTCCCCTGCCTGCATGTCGTACGTGGCCCCCTTGGCCGCGTGCAACACCGTGTTCTCCACCACCGGCACCAGGTCGGCGGCCTCGAACAGGGCGGACTCCGCCGCCAGCCATTGGTCGCAGCCCTCGGCCGACGGCAGCAGCCCGGCCTCGGCGATGAGCGACTCGTAGCGCTTGTTGTCCAGGTGGGCGAAGTTGGCCCCCTTGGGCGCGGCCGGGCCGGACAGGAAGCCTATGAGCTGGGAGGGCAGGGTGACCCCGATGGGGAGCCAGACGACGTCCCAGTCCTGGGTGGCGTTGAGCGACTCCGAGAGCTTGGCGTCGATGATGCCGTTCAGCTTCACCTCGGCCCCCGCCTTGCGCCAGGCCTCGCCCAGGTACTCCACCGCGGCCTGTACCCCGGCCCCGCGCGTGGTGGCGTACATCAGCCGCAACGTCAGCCGCTTGCCGTCCTTGGCCCGCACCCCGTCGGGCCCCGCCTTCCAGCCGGCCGCGTCCAGGGCGGCCGCGGCGGCCGCGGCGTCGTGGGCGGGGACGTGCCCGGTGACCGAGTCGCCCTTGCAGGGGCGCGGCTCCATGACGAGCCCCGTGGCCGGCCTGCCGGTGCCGCTGGAGGCGATGCCGGCCAGCTCCTTGAGGTTGACGGCCTGGGTGAGCGCCTTGCGCACGTCCGGGTCGTGCGCGGGCCTGTCGTCGCCCTGGTGGTAGAAGTACTGGCCGTTGCTGAACGGGACGACCTTCTTGACGACGCCGGGCGTGGCCTCCAGGCGGGCGCGATCAGGGCCGTAGACGGTCGCGCCGTTGATGGTGCCGGAGATGAGCAGGTTCGCGGCGGTCTGCTCATTCGGCACGACCTTGAGCACGACGGTCTCGGGCAGGTCGGCGGCGGTCGCGCCGCCCGGGCCCCAGGCGTACTCCCTGCGCACCTTGAACGTGTAGTGGTCGCTGGGCACCGCCTCGGTCAGCTGGTACGGGCCGGAGCCGGAGGTCCCGCGCGCCAGCAGCGACCGGTCCTCGACGCCCTTGCCGCACACGATGAACAGCGACCGGGCACTCTCCAGGATGAAGCTGAACGGCTCCGGCATGGACAGCGTCACCGTGCCCGCCGCGTCGTCGGCGGTGGCCTTCATCCCCGTGGGCACCAGCACGCCGTGGATGGGCGACTTCGTGGCGGGGTCGGTGATGTGGTTGACACTGTCGGCGACGTCGGAGGCGGTCAGCGGGGCGCCGTCGGAGCAGGTGACGCCCTTGCGCAGGGTGAACGTGGCGCTGTCGGGCTTGACCTCCCACTTCTCGGCCAGCCTGGGCACGATCTTGCCGTCGTCCGAGGCGGTGACGAGCGTGTCGTACGCGAGCGAGAGCGTGGTGTTGGTGATCGAGAGCACGCCCATGGCGGGGTCGAGGCCACCGGGGTCGGCCGAGATCGCGTAGGTGAACGTGCCGCCCCTGGCCGGCGCGCCCTCACCGGTGCCGTCGCCACCGTCGCCTCCGCAGGCGGCCGCGAACAGGGCGAGCGAGGTGAGAGCCGCAGCTGCCGGTTTTCTCATGAGGGCTCCCGTCGAGCGTGGGGGTGTGCACCACCTTCGCCCCTCGCCGGGCCCGGTGCTTCGTGCCCGGTGACGAAAAAGCCGGGCCGCCTCGTGCTATCGGCCGAAGATCCGCATCTGCAACATCACGGTGAGCCGGGCGTCGGAGTCCGACAGGTCGAGGCCGCTGATCTCGACGAGACGCTTGAGCCGGTAGCGGAAGGTGTTGGCGTGCACGTGGACCTGGGCGCAGGCGGCGTTGACGTCGCCGAACGCGTCCAGGTACGCCCGCAGCGTGGCGGTCAGCTCGGCGCCGTGCTCCGCGTCGTGGTCGAGCAGCCGCTGGTAGGGGCCGGTGGGCGTCTGCTCCTCCGCGGCGGCCACGTCGGCGACCTGGAGGAGCAGCGACTCGAAGTGCACGGAGGTGTACCCGGCGACCTGGCCGGTGGCGCCGCGGGCGCGCAGCACGCGCAGCGCGCGGTCGGCGTCCGCGCGCGACCTGGCGACGTGCGACAGGTTGAGCGCCAGGCGGCCCGCGCCGATGTTGGCGGCGTGCCGGGGCCCGACCCTGGCCAGGAAGCTCTCGGCCACGCGTACGGCCCGCGCCTCCTCCCCTCTGCTTTCCGGCCCGCCCGGCTGCAGGGGCAGCACCGCGTACGCGACGGAGCCGACGAGCGCGGCGGCGGCCTTGGGATGGATGGCGCCGACGTGCAGCGCGAGCGCGTCGCAGAAGCGCTGCCGATCGCTCTCGCCGCGTGCGGGGTCGGCGGCGGAGTCGCCGGTCAGCTGGGCGGCCAGCACGCACAGGCGGGTGGTGGCGATGCCGAGCCGCTCGGCCGCCTCGGCCGCGTCGGTGCCGCCGGCCAGCACGGTGGACAGCAGGTCGGCGCGGAGCCGCCGCCGGGTGTCGGCCCCGGCCCGCTCGCGCAGCAGCTGCAGAGCCACGATCTTGGCGGCGTCGGCAAGCGCGCGCCGCCGCTGCTCGCTGAGCGGCTCGTGCACGGCCACCCAGATGGAGCCGAGGATCTCGTCGCCGGTGCGGACCGCGACGGCGACCCGGTTGATGACGTTCTCGTCGTCGAGCTTCATGTAGACGGGCTCGCGGCTCTGGTAGAGCTGCTTGAAGAAGCCGTGCTCGTCGAGCATGCGCAGGTAGCGGTCGGGGACCTGGCGGCCGAGCACGGTCTCGACGCGGCCCTGGTCGGCCTCGTCCTGGCGGCCGGAGTAGGCGAGCACCCGCGACGACCTGTCCTCGATCGTGACGGGCGCGTCCAGCAGCGCGCAGACGGCGTTGGCCAGGGAGAACAGGTCGTCCGGCGGCCCTTCCCCCGGCTCGGCCAGGTCGCCCTCGGCCAGCAGCGAGCGCAGCAGCGCGGCGACCTGCGACCAGGAGGCCGCCCTGGTGAGCCCGAGCACGGCCACGCCGGTCTCCAGCACCACGGCCCGCACCCGCTCGTCCACGTCGACGGGCAGCTTGACGACGACGCCGGCGGCCTGCCCGGCCCGCTCGATCAGGGCGCAGATGTCGTCCGCGCGCTGGACGCCGACGGCCAGCAGGATCCCGCCGGTCGGGACGATCAGCTCGTCGAGCGGGTCGTAGATGTGCACGCCGGTGACCTCGGTGTCGAGGTCACCGGGTGACGCGGCGACGTCGAGCAACGTAGTGCCGAGGTCATGGAGGATGCGCCCGAGACTGGCACGCGGACGATTCCTCATCCGATCACGATAATCCACGAAAACGGATGTCACCCGGTCACGCCGTGCGCGCGGGCCGCCTCGCCGGGCCTGTCCCGCAGGTCCATGCCGCCCCCTCAGCCGGTCTTCGGGGTGGCGCGGGCGCCCATGTGCACGTACGGGGAGCCGTCGGGCAGCTCGTAGAACACGACGGACGTCCAGTCGGGCGAGCCGCCCAACCGGCACACGAACGTGACGTCGTCCACGGGCACCAGATCGCACTCCTCCGGCTCCTGCTGCAGGGCGGCCAGCGCTCCCGTGGCCTCGTACCGCATCCAGGGCCTCCCGTCGCGCGGCGACACCGTGATGCGGGCGCCCACCCGCTCGTAGACGCCGGTGTGGCGGGAGGCGTCCACGTCCGCGTCCTGGCCGGGGGGCTGCGGCTGCGGGGGCACGGTCAGGCCGTCGAGCTCGGCGAACAGTTCCGTGGCCAGGGCGCGGGTGAAGGGGTTGGAGTGGCCGCCGTTGGCGGTGACGCACACGATGGTCCCGGTGCCGGGCACGGCCCAGAGCATGGCGTGCTGGCCGATGGTGTTGCCGCCGTGGGAGATGACGAGCTGCCCGTCCCACTCGTCCAGGATCCAGCCGATGCCCCACTGCTTGCCGAGGGTGTGCGGGTTGGGGATGTCGATCTGCGGCTCCCACATGGCCCGCGGGTCGTCGAGCAGCCCGCCCTCCCCGGTCGTGCGCAGGTGGGCGCGGGCGAAGGCGACCACATCGGCGGGGCGGGCGCAGATGAGCCCGGCCGGGCCGGCCGAACGCATGAGCCCCCACGCCGGAGCCGGCGCGCCGCCGTCCACGTGACCCATCGCGGCGCGGAAGCGCAGCACTTCCTCGGGCAGGGTCCAGGTGTGGGTGAGGCCGAGCGGATCGACGATCTCCTTCCTGAGCGCGTCGTCCCAGCGGTCGCCGGTCAGGCGCTCCACCACGCGGCCCGCGATGACGAACCCGGAGTTGCAGTAGGACTGGGTGACGCCGAGCGGGTGGTTCTGGGTCAGGCCGGCGCACGCCTCGACGTACTTCTCGACGCAGTCGTCGCCGCGGCCGGTGTCGAGGAACAGGTCGCCGTCGATGCCGCTGGTGTGGGAGAGCAGGTGCCTGATGGTGACGGCCTTGCTGACCTCGGCGTCGGCGACCTTGAACTCCGGCAGCACCTCCGCCACGGTGGTGTCCAGCGTCAGGCGGCCCCGCTCGATCAGCCGCATGAGCAGGGTGGCGGTCCACACTTTGGTGACCGAGCCGATCTGGTAGAGCGCGTCCGGGGTCGCCTCGACGCCGGTGGCGGTGTTGAGCGTGCCCGCGGCGAACTCGCGCAGCTCTCCCTCGTGCAGGTACGCCAGCGCCGCGCCGGGCACCTCGTACTGAGCGATCAGCTCGGGGAGCCGCTGACCCATTCCTCCAGCCACGTGATGATCCTTTCGTTGTAGTCGTACCGGTGTGAGGGCCGGCCGTTCAGGATGAACAGGTGACTGGCGCCGGGGTAGCGCACCAGCCGGACGGGCACGCGCCGCTCGCGCAGCGCGGCGAACCACTGCTCTGACTGGCCGACCGGGCAGCGGTCGTCGCTCTCGCCGTGCAGGAGGAGCGTGGGGGTGCCGACCTCGGACACGTAGGTGATCGGCGACTGGGCCGCGAGGTCGCCGGTCCATTCGTGCACCTTCATCATGTGCCCCAGGTCCGAGGTGCCGGCCAGGCTGGTCAGGTCGCTCACGCACCCGCCCGGGATCGCGGCCTTGAAGCGGCCGGTATGGCCCGTCAGCCAGCACGTCATGTAGCCGCCGTAGCTGTAGCCGGTGACGGCCAGCCGGTCGGGGTCGGCGACGTTCTCCTCGATCAGCGTGTCGACGGCGGCGAGGAAGTCCTGGGCGTCGGCCAACCCCCAGGCGCCGACGGCCGCGGTGTAGAAGTCCTCGCCGTAGCCGTCGCTGGCGCGGGGGTTGAGCGCGAGCACCGTCCAGCCCCTGGCTGCCAGGGCCTGGTGGTAGAGGTGGAAGCCGTCGAGCACGGGTGCCCAGGCGTTGTGAGGGCCGCCGTGCACGTCGAGCAGGAGCGGGCCGGGGGTGGCGGCGTTCTCGTCCCGCAACACGAAACCCTCGACGGGGGTGCCGTCGGGGGCGGTGAACGTGCGGCGGGCAGGCGTGAACAGCTCGACGCCGTCGAGCGCGTGGTCGGTGAGGCGCGCCGGGGTCTCTCCCGGCCGGCCGAGGTAGACGTCGCCGGCGCTGTGGGGGGTCGCGGCCACGTACGCGATCCGGCCGGCCGCCACGCTCGCCCCCGACACGCTCGCCTCCTCGGGCACCAGCCTCTCGCCGGTGGCGCGGTAGAGGTGGGAGCAGCCGCGGTCGCGGACGCAGAGCACCAGGTCGTCTCCGTCGCCGGACAGGAGCGCGGGGACGGCGCCGGGGTAGCCGGGGGCCCCGGTCATGACGTTGCGGTCCAGCCCCGTCTCGATCTCCTCGGGACGACCGCCGGGGACGAGCGTGAAGAGCCGCACGTGCCTGACGGGGCTGCCCTTCATGCCGGTGACGACCAGCCGCTCGCCCAGCCACCACACTCCGGTGCAGATGAGCTCGGGACCGGTCAGCCGCCGCGGCTCCCCGCCGGCTTCCCCATCGGGTCTCCTGCCGACCTCCACGGAGTGGACGGCGCCGCGCACGTCGAGGTCGCGATCGGACTCCATGGCCGCGACGAACG
The DNA here is from genome assembly GCF_004349015.1 of Nonomuraea diastatica. Lineage (NCBI taxonomy): Bacteria > Bacillati > Actinomycetota > Actinomycetes > Streptosporangiales > Streptosporangiaceae > Nonomuraea > Nonomuraea diastatica. The sequence goes on along the minus strand of NZ_SMKP01000117.1, from coordinate 12,172 downwards.
CCAGCCGCGTTCCGTCCGGACCCCACGACGGCTCCCCCGCGAAGAAGTCGCCCTCGGTGACCTGGGTCGTCTCCCCGCTCGCCACGTCCACCACGAACAGGTGCGCGCTCATCCCGCGCAGCAGCCCCGTGCCGTCCGCCTTGTACTCCAGCCGGTCGGTCACCACGGGCGCGTCCGGATCGGGGGCCTGTCCGCCGGGCCCCACCGGAGCGCTGAGCGCGATGCGGGTGCCGTCCGGCGACCACCGCGGCGCCCCCGCTCCCAGCACCGCCGAGGTGAGCGGGGCCGGCTCGCCGCCGTCCATGGGGAGCAGGTGGATCTGCGGCCTGCCGTCCACAGGCCGCAGGAACGCCAGCGTCCGCCCGTCCGGCGACCACCGGGCCGCGCTCCCGCCGGCCAGCCTGCGCGGAGGGGCGCCGGGCGCGGCGAGCCAGATCTCCGTGCGGTTCTCGTCGGCGTCCCGGTCGACGGTGGTCAATGTGTACGCGACCGCGCCGCCGTCGGGACGCAGGCAGGGATCGGAGGGGACGGCGAAGCGGTAGAGATCATCCAGGGTGAGACGCGGCATATCCGAACCGTAGAGCAGCACCATTCCCCCATCTTCGGACTATCCGACGAACGGCACGGGTTCCGTTGTGCCCGGGTCCAAGCCGGGACCGCCCCGCCCGGGATCCCGATGGCGGCCCGATCTGCGCCGCGCCGCGGTCCGCGACGGCCGGGCCGGTGGATTCGCCCCGGCATACTGACCCCTGGTCTACGTGAGGTTCGACCTGGTCTCGCTCCGTTTCGACCTGGCCGGACGCGCACCCCACCTGCTGGCGGACGTCCCTGAGACGGTTTCCAGCACAGCTTCTGGCACGGTGGCGCTGGTCTGCTGGGCGCACATGAGCCTGCTTGGTGGACTGGGCCATCCGGCACCACTCCGCCTCCGACGTCACCCACTGGCTCGACCTGGCCCACCGGCTCAGGCCCCGCTGACGAGAGCCTCGCGAAGGGCGGATGCGCACGGGAATAATGTGTTGCGTCCCCGTGCTGATCGTCGCACGATGTTCATCATGTTCCCGCGCGCTCACCTGACGACGCCCGCCCTGCCGGCGGGCGCGTTCGAGCGTGCCTGCGACGGCCTGGAGCGCTGACCTCTTCCCGTTCGTCATGAAGTGACCCGGCGGGGGGAGGTCGACCGGCCCTGACGGGTCACGAAGCTCGGGAGTCTCAGGAAAGGGAATCATGGCCAAGCAGGCCTATGTGCGCAACAAGCCGCACCTCAACATCGGCACGATGGGCCACGTCGACCACGGCAAGACCACGCTGACCGCCGCGATCACCAAGGTGCTCGCGGCGCGGGGGCAGGCGACGTTCACGCCGTTCGAGCGGATCGACAGGACCCCGGAGGAGTCCTCCAGGGGGATCACGATCAACATCTCGCACGTCGAGTACGAGACCGCCACCAGGCACTACGCGCACGTGGACATGCCGGGGCACGCCGACTACGTGAAGAACATGATCACGGGGGCGGCGCAGCTCGACGGCGCGATCCTCGTCGTGTCCGCGCACGACGGGATCATGCCGCAGACCAGGGAGCACGTGCTGCTCGCCAAGCGGGTCGGCGTCGAGCACCTGGTCGTGGCCGTCAACAAGGCCGACGGCGCCGACCCGGAGCTGCTCGACCTGGTGGAGCTGGAGCTGCAGGACCTGCTGAGCGGGCAGGGCTACCACGGCGTCCCGATGGTGCGGGTGTCCGGGCTGCGGGCGCTGGAGGGCGACCCGGTCTGGACGGCGTCGGTCGACGCGCTGCTCACGGCGGTGGACGAGCACATCCCCGTGCCGGTGCGGTACGTCGACGCGCCGTTCCTCATGCCGGTGGAGAACGTGTTGACGGTCACCGGCCGCGGCACGGTCGTCACCGGCGCCATCGAGCGCGGCGCGGTCCGCGTCGGCGACACGGTGGACGCGGTCGGGTTCGGGGACGGGTTCGGCGCCGTCGTGACGGGCGTGGAGACGTTCGGCAAGACGATGGAGCGGGGCGAGGCCGGCGACAACGCCGCCGTGCTGCTGCGCGGGGTGCGCCGCGAGCAGGTGCGGCGGGGGATGGTGGTGGCCGAGCCGGGCAGCCAGCGGGCCCGCGCGTCGTTCACCGCCCGCGTCTACCTCCTGACCGCGGAGGAGGGCGGGCGGCGCAGGCCGATCGCGTCCGGGTACCGGCCGCAGTTCTACCTGCGCACGACCGACGTGCCCGGAGAGCTGACGCTGCCCGAGCCGGCGCAGCCGGGCGACACGGTCGAGGTGGCGGTGGAGCTGGGCAAGGCGGTCGCGCTGGAGCCCGGGCTCGGCTTCGCGATCCGCGAGGGCGGGCTGACGGTCGGCGCGGGCACGATCCTCACCGTGCCCGCCTGACGATCCCGCCCCGGCCCGGCCGCGTCGGCCTGCGCGCCGGCCGGACCGGGCAGCCCGGACCGGTCGCCTCGGCCGGGCCGGGCGCGGGAGCCGGGTCATGTCGGGTCGAAGCGGATCCTCAGCGTCGACCGGCGGGCCCGCAGCTCGTACGCGGGCAGCACCCCCGGACCACAGGTGGCGGTGCCGATGCCCTGGTGCGCGAGGTCCAGGTGGAGATACACGCGGTCGCCCGCCACCAGGTCGGGACGGTGGCGGGCGCGGGTCAGCGCGTCGTTGCTCCACGGCCGCGCCGTCATCCCGAACACGGGATCCCCCGTGACCCTGAACCCGCCGAAGTCGGCCCATCGCACCTCGGCCCGGTGGCCGTTCTCCTGCGGGTGGACGTACGGCGTCTGCAGCTCGTCGATCGTGGCCGACCAGCGGCCCATGCGGGCGGCCAGCCCGGTGTCCGGGTACGCCTCGCCGGGCCCCATCCCGAACCACGTGACCCGGTCGAAGGTGCGGGGCAGCGACATGGTGACGCCGAGCCGCGGGATCGGGTCGCGCCAGTCGCCGGTGGGCTCGATGTCCAGGAGCAGCCGGAGCCCGCCGTCGAACGTCCACCGGTACGTCGCCCAGATCCCGTGGTCGGTGGCCGCGGGCGCGACCCGGGTGCGGACGGTCAGCTCGTCGCCCTGTTCGACCGCGACGACCCGGTGGGTGAGCCGGTGCAGGCCGAGCCCGCGCCAGGCGCCTTCGAGCCCGCCGTACCTGTCGTTGTCGGTGGGCGGCCGCCACAGGTCGAGCCGCGGGCCTTCGACGTCGACCCCGAAGAGCCGGACGAGCCGGCCTGAGGCGGCGTCGAACGCGGAGTCGCCGGCGGTGATCTCCGTGCCGCCGGTCACGAGCGCGGCCGGGGACCGCTCGAAGCGGGCGGGGTGCCGGACCAGCAGCGCCTGCCCCCACGCGACCTCGTGGCCGGCGTCCGCCCACGGCTCGTCGCGGGCGAGCACGGCGCGCACGGTCAGCCACCGTTCGCCGTCGGGGCCGCTCACGTCGGGCACCTTGCACTCGCCCCCGGCGGCGGGCACGTCGAGCCGGTGTTCGGCGACGGTCTCGCCCTCCACCTCCACCGAGGCGACGAACTCCAGGTGGGACAGGTCGCGGAAGCCGTGTCCGTTGACGATCCGCACGACGCCGTCGCCGAACTCGAACCTGACCGGCTCGAACACCTTCTTCAGGTCGAGCAGCCCGGGTGACGGTGTGCGGTCGGGGAACACGAGCCCGTCGATCACGAAGTTCGAGTCATGTACGGGCTCGCCGTAGTCGCCGCCGTAGGCGTACTCGTGGTCGGGGTGCTCGAGCCCGTGGTCGATCCATTCCCAGACGAACCCGCCGGCCAGCCGCGGGTAACGCTCGAACAGCTCCTGGTACTCGGCCAGCCCGCCGGGCCCGTTGCCCATGGCGTGGGCGTACTCGCACTGCAGGAACGGCATCGCCCGCCGCCGCGCGTCCTGGCCGGGGTCCTCGAGCGCCTCCTCCTCGTAACGGCCGATGGCCTCGACCTCGGCGTGGGAGGCGTACATGCGTGAGTAGACGTCGGTGTGCGCGCAGGAACGGTCGCCCTCGTAGTGCAGCGGGCGGGACGGGTCGCGCTCGCGGGTCCAGCCGGCCATGACGGCCAGGTTCCTGCCGACGCCCGCCTCGTTGCCGAGCGACCACATGATGACGCTGGGGTGGTTCTTGTCGCGTTCGACCATGCGGCGCATGCGGTCGAGCAGCGCGTCGGCGTAGCGGGGGTCGTCGGTGGGGTTGCCGTGCCAGCCGACCTGGCCGAAGCCGTGGGTCTCGAGGTCGCACTCGTCGATCACCCACAGGCCCAGCTCGTCGCACAGGTCGAGGAAGGCGGGGTGCGGCGGGTAGTGGCTGGTCCTGACGGCGTTGATGTTGTGCCGCTTCATCAGCAGCACGTCCTCGCGCATCGTGTCGTAGGTGACCGCGCGGCCGTGCCGGGGGTGGAACTCGTGCCGGTTGACGCCTTTGAGCAGCAGCGGGATGCCGTTGGCGAGGAGCACGCCGTCCGCGATGGAGATCGTGCGGAAGCCGACGCGCAGGTGTACGGACTCGCCGGTGCAGGTCAGCACGGCGTCGTACAGGCGGGGGGTCTCGGCCGTCCACGGCACCGCCTCGACCGTGATCTCGGTTCCCGACTCCAGTTCGGCGACGCCGAGTTCGGGGACGTTCAGAGTGCCCTCGCCGTCGAAGCGGAGCGTGCCACGCCCGTCCGCGTAGGAGGCGTGCACGAAGACGTCGGCGGTGGAGCGGGTGAGCGTGACGTCGCGGAAGATGCCCGGCAGCCACCACATGTCCTGGTCTTCCAGGTAGCTCGCGGCCGACCATTGGTGCACGCGCACGGCGAGCACGTTGCGTCCCGGCTTCAGCCACGGGCCGGCGTCGAACTCGGCCGGCAGCCTGCTTCCCGTCCAGAAGCCCAGCTCGTGGCCGTTGAGCCAGACCCTGGCGAAGGATTCGGCGCCCTCGAACCGCAGCCGGCCGCCCGTCCACCCCTCGGGCAGGTCGAACGCGCGGCGGTAGTCGCCCGTGGGGTTCTCGCCGGGCACGTGGGGCGGGTCGACGGGGAACGGGTAGGAGACGTTGGTGTAGGCGGGGGCGCCGTGGCCGTGCAGCGGCCAGTGGGCGGGGACGGGCAGGTCGTGCCAGTCCGCGTCGTCGTAGCCGGGCCGGGCGAAGTCGTCGGGGACGTCGGCCGCGGGCGAGAGGCGGAAGCGCCACGTGCCGTTGAGGTCGAGGGCGGGAGCGTCGGAACGGAGGGCCGCGCGGGGTTCGAGCAGACCGGAACCGGGGCGGTAGCTTTCGAGGTCCATCGCTGCCGAGCCTAAGGCTTCGCGGCGGTTTCGTCATTGTCGCGTTCTCTGTCCGGTGCTCCGTTCACGTGCCGGGGCCCAGGTCGTAGACGCGGCGGGCGTTCTCCACGCCGACCATCGAGGCCACCCGCGCCGCCTGGGCCGCCGACCACTCCCCCTCGGCCACGAACCCGCCCAGCACGCGCGCCATCGCCCTCCGCCACAGCAGGGCTCCGAGAAAGTGCAGCTCGGCCGGGCCCCAGGCGTCGGAGGAGAAGAGCACCTTCGCGAAGGGCGCCACCTCAAGGCTCTCGGCCACCAGCGCCGTGCCCCGCGCGCCCGTGTGGTTGACGCCGAGCCCCACGTCGAAGAAGACGTTCGGGTACGCCTCCGCCAGCAGCCCCGCGTGCCGGTGGTAGGGGTAGCAGTGCAGCAGCATCAGCGGCACCCCGGTGGGCTCGGCCCGCTCGATGAGGCCGCGCAGCAGCAGCGGGTCGGAGCGGCGCAGGTCGATGTCGGGGTCGCCGTAGCCGATGTGGAACTGCAGGGGCAGCCCCCGGTCGAGCCCGGCCCAGATCAGGTGCCGCAGCAGCACGGGATCGTCCAGCCGCCCGCCTCCCCCGGCCAGCCAGCGCCCGGCGGCCTCGGCGACCTCCGCCGCCGAGGGCGGTTCGGGGTCGACGTCGAGGCCGTGCCGGTAGGCGACGATGGTCTTGAGCCCGCGCGCCGTGCGGGTGCGCTCCCACAGGGTCTCCGCGAACCGGCCGGCGAACGCGCCCGCCCCGCAACCGGCGGCGGCCACCTGCTCGGCCACGGTCTCCAGCCGCACCACCTCGTCGGCGGGTGAACCGCTGACCTCGGCCATGCCGGCAGGCCCGAGGAGCTCGTCGCCGCGGTAGCCGGTCTCGACGAGGAAGTGCCCGACGCCGCAGGCCGCCAGCATCAGCCGGTTGACCTCGCCGGTGCCGATCCTGGCCCGCCTGGCCAGGTATTCCTCCGGCGCGCAGTGCGGGCCGAGGCCGAGCACGGGCGCGCAGTGGCGCAGGATCGCGTGGCCGAGCTGGGAGTCGAAGCGGGTCATCCACTCGGGCACCGGCCGGTCGGACTCGCCGATCATCTCCTCGAACGCCCTGCGCGGCAGGTCGCGGGTGGTGGCGCCGTGCACGTGGTGGTCGACCAGCGGCAGCTCGTCGATGACCCGCGCGAGGCCGCTGGGCACGAGGTCGAGCTCCATGGACATCGGCGATGTCTCCCAAGGTCAGCGTAGGCGACCAGGATAGGTGAAGCGCTGCCCGCGCCGGGGTGCACGCGCCGCTGCCCGGCGGGCCGCCGACGCAAAAGGTCCGGGACCTCCCTATATGTCCGGCTTTGTTTGTGGATAAGGTAGAAGATCTTCAATGACAGCAGCGACGTGCCAGGGCAGGGTTGTGAGCCAGGAGACGGGGAAGACACCACCGGCGAATCCTTTCGACGCCGCGGGAGATCGGGAGCTCGGCAGGCTGCTCAAGGGCTACCGCGAGGACGTGGCGGCGCTGGAGCGGCTGAACGACCAGGTCACCGCGGTCAGAGGCCGCGGCGAGGCCGCGCAGGGACGCGTGGTCGCCGAGGCCACGCAGACCGGCGGGCTCACCGGGCTCACCATCGACCCGCGTGCCATGCGCCTCGGCTCGGCCGCGCTGGCGGAGGCGATCCTGGAGGCGGCGGGCGAGGCGGCGCGGGACGCCGGGCAGGCGGCGGCCGACCTGGTGACTCCGTTCATCGCCGGAACGCCGCTGGACGACGGCGTGCGGGACGACCCCCGCGGGGGTCGCAGGCGTTGAAGTTCTCCTTCGGCCGCGCGGGCATCTTCGGTTTCGGGACCCTCGGCCTGGCCGGCTTCGTCTTCGAGATGCTCTCCGTCGAATATCCGAAGGGCGATCCCGCCGGGGCCCGCCAGGCCGCCGCCGTCTGGAACCGGCTGGCCGACCGCATCGAGCAGAGCCCGCACCGCACGTTCCCCTCGGCCGAGGCCGTCTGGCGGCACAACGGCGGTGACGGGGTGAACGCCTACAAGCGCGCCGTCACCGCCGAACTGTATCCGGCCGACGAGGACGCGGGATACGCCGCCAGACTCGTCCGCCGCTGCCGGCAGAACGCCGCGGCCTGCATGGAGTTCGCCGACGTGATCGACGCGGTGCGGCGCACGTACGAGACGCTCGCGCTGGCCAACTTCGCCAGCTTCGTCTACATCGCCACCTTTCCCTGGCAGGCGGGAGCGGCGTACCAGGTCACCCAGTTCCTCATGCGCCGGGCGCAGGCGGGCATGCTGGCGAAGCTGCTGGAGCACAGCATCGCCAAGATCGTGCTGAGCAAGCTGACGGAGTACTCCCTCGGCAGCGCCATCTTCGCGATCGGTGACGTGTCGGTGGTGGCGGGGGTCAAGGCGCTGCGGGGCGAGGACGTCGGGTCGTTCCAGGAGAACGCGACGCAGGCGCTGAAGGAGTTCGCCGCGTCGGTCGCCTTCTACGGCGTGTTCGAAGCCGCGGCGCCCCTGATGAAGAGGGTGAGCGCCAACCCTGACGTGCAGTACTTCCTGAGCCGGCTGGCCGGAGGATCGATCGGCTACGGCCCCACGTACGGCGTCCTGAGCGGGGAGACGGGCTCCGACCTCGCCCCCACCTGGAAGGAGACCATCGGCAGGATGCTGGTGTATTTCACCATGGCTCACAAACCCGCGCGCTGAGAGGACGACATGGAGATCGACCGATCGCGGATCGGCCTGTCGGCGGAGGGGTTCGACCTCGAAGGGGACGACCTCGCGGAGTTCGTCACGCAGGCGAGGGACGAACTCGACGCCATCGGCGACTTCTGGGGCGACGGGAATGAGGGTGTGACCTTCTTCAAGGGCCAGGGTGGCGGCATGGGGTACGAAGCGGTCACCGGCCAGGTCAAGGAGGGCATCGAGGTGTTCGTTTACGCGCACCACGAGATCGCCGCCCGGCTGCGGCTCATGGCCGGCAACGTCGCGGTCGCCGACTGGGAGAGCGTGGCCGCCATCCTCGCGACGCTTCCTCCGCCCGATCCCGACCAGCCCGTCTGGGGCGCGGGATAGCCGCGTGCACGTGCGCTTCTCCGGCCTGGTGAAAAGTTGTGGCCATGGGTGACAAGAAGGGCGAAAACTGTTTTAATCCCGCCTAGATGACCAAGGGGCTACATAGCCCCGTGTGACCGTTTTCCTCGAGCGGGAAAGGCGGGTCCGTGCGAGCACCAGGTGGCGAAGTCGTCATCACCGGCGGTCTCGGTTTCATCGGCTCTCATCTCGTGGACGCCTACCTCGCGGCCGGCCACCGCGTACGGATCATCGACTCGAACGCCGGCGCGGTCATCGACGGCGAGGACTACGACGCCGACCCCCGCTGCGCCGTCGTCCGGGAGCGCGTCGAGGACTATCTTGCCGCGGGCGGCGACTTCGCGGGCGTGGACCGGGTCATCCACGCCGCCTCCTACGTGGGCCCGGCCAGCATCCTGTCACGGGCAGGACGGCTCGGCCACGACATCATCGGGAGCACCGCGCCGGTCATCGAAGCGTGCATGAACGCCGGGACGCCGCTGTGCGTGTTCAGCTCCGCCGAGGTGTACGGCCGCAGCGGCGTCCTGGACGAGAAGGACGACATCGTCGTCCCGACGCAGTACAACACGCGCATCGAGTACGCGGTCGCCAAGACCCTGGCCGAGGCGATGGTCTGCAACAGCCGCAGGCACGGGCTGCGCGGGATCGTCATCCGGCCCTTCAACGTGGCCGGGGCGCGGCAGTCGCGGGCCGGCGGGTTCGTGATGCCGACGTTCGTGCAGCAGGCGCTGGCCGGGCGGCCCATCACCGTCTTCGCGGGCGGGGAACAGATCAGGGCGTTCATCGCGGCCGGCGACCTGACGGGCTTCCTCACCGGTTACATGGACCTGGCGCTGCAGGGCGACGAGGTCATCATCAACGTCGGCAACCCCGCCAACGCCGTCACCATCATGGACCTGGCGGAACGCGTCAAGAACCTGCTCGCCAGCCCCTCCCCCATCGTCAGGGTGGACGGCAGGAGCGTGCACGGCCCCCACTACGCGGAGGCCGAGTCGTTCCACAAGATCCCCGCGCTCAGGGCGGCCACCGGCCTGGGCTGGCGGCCCCGGATCCCGCTCGACGAGCTGATCCTGAGCACCGCCGACTATTACCGTGCCAGAGAGGACCGAAGGGCAGTGAATGCGCCGCTTTGACCGCGTCTTGGTGATCTCCCCCCACGCCGACGACGAGGTTCTGGGCTGCGGCGGCCTGATGGCGGCGCAGGCCGACGCCGGAGCCGAGGTGCACGTCCTGTACCTGGCCGTGGACGGCATGCGCCACTACGGGCTCGACGGGGCCACCACCTACCGCCAGCGCCTGGACGAGATCGAGAACGTGCGCGAGGTGCTCGGCTTCACGTACGAGATCGCGTACGGCGACCGCGGGCTGACCGAACGGCTCGACACCCTGCCGCGCAGGGAACTGGTCGACCTGTTCGAGCAGGCGCTCAACGAGCGGCGGCCCGACCTGCTGCTGCTGCCCAGCTTCGCCGACTACGACCAGGACCACTGCGCGGTGTTCCACGCCGCCTTCGCCGCGGCCCGGCCGATCGCGCCGCAGTTCGGCAAGTGGCTGGTGCCCAACGTCCTCATGTACGAGATGTCGAAGATCCAGTGGGCCTCGGAGCCGATCCCGCGCTCGACGGCGTACTGCGACATCGGCGTCCACCTGCGGCGCAAACTGGCCGCGTTGCGCGGTTACAAGAGCCAGCACCGGCCCTCGCCGCACATCAGGAGCGAGGAGTCGGTGACGGCGCTGGCCACGCTGCGCGGGGCGGAGATCGGCGTCGCTCACGCCGAGGCGTTCGGGACGCTGAGGGAGGTCCTGTGAAGACGTTCGCGTTCGCCACCGGCATGGAGTTCGCCGCCCCGGCCGTGGACGTGCTGGTCGCGCAGGGCACACCGCCGTCGCTGCTGATCGGCTACCCGCCGCGGCTCAGCCACCGCTCCGGGTACGCGCCGCTGCGCGAGGCGTCGGACAAGCACGGCATCCCGCTGCTGGAGACGGACGACATCAACGACGGGCAGGCCTACGAGCGGGTCAAGGGCATGGACCTGTTCGTCATCGCGGGATGGTCGCAGCTCGTCCGCGAGCCGCTGCTGTCGGCCTGCCCGAGGGGGTCGATCGGCCTGCACCCCACCCGGCTGCCCGAAGGGCGGGGACGGGCCGCGCTGCCGTGGACGATCATCAAGCGGCTCACCACGAGCGCGGTCAGCCTCTTCTTCCTGGACGAGGGTGCCGACACCGGTCACCTGATCGCGCAGCGGGAGTTCACCATCAGCCGCCGCGACGACGTCACCGCGGTGTACCGCAAGGTCACCGAGATCAACATCGGCCTGCTGGCGACGTACATCCCGCTGCTGCTGGACGGGCGGGTGGTGGCGCGGCCGCAGGAGCCCGGCGGGTCGTGGTGGGAGAAGCGACGGCCGGAGGACGGGGTGATCGACTGGTCGCGGCCCGCCTCCGACCTCTACGACTGGGTGCGCGCGCTGGCCGCCCCCTATCCGGGCGCGTTCACGTCCGTGGCGGGGAGGCGGCTGTACGTGCACAGTGCCGACCTCGTCGAGCACGGCGGGGCGGAGCCCGCGGGCACGGTGCTCGCGCCCGTGTGGTCGACCGGCACCGGCGGAATGCTGGTGGCCTGCGGGTCGGGACTGCTGGTGGTGCGCGAGGTCCAGTGGGAGGGCGGCGAGCGGCGCGACGCCCTCGGCCTGCTGGAGGCGGACGAGCTCGCGGTCGGCGCATGTCTGGGCACCTGAGACCGTCCGGCGACCCACCGCACTCCGGAGGCGCGGATCCGGAAGGGGGCATGCGGCTGACCGGGGCGGTGATGGCGCATCCTCGGCGCAGGGAGGCGGCCGCCCGGCTGGCCGGGAACGTCCTGGACGTGGTGACCGACCCGGATCCCGCGGGCCGGCCCTCGGCGTTCCGCACCTCGCTGCTGGCCTGGTCGAGCATCCCCGAGAACGCCACCCACCACGTGCTGCTGCACGACGACATGGCCCTGTCCGGCCGGTTCTTCGAGCGCGCGGAACGTGCCGCCCGCGCCATGCCGGGCGCCGCGCTGGCCCTGTTCGCGTTCTGGAACTCGCGCAACGGCGCCGCCGTGCGGATGGGCGCGCTCGCCGGGGCACGCTGGGTGCGCGGGGCGGGCGAGTACACACCGGTGGCGGCGCTGCTGCTGCCCAGGCAGGTCGCCGCGGGATACGTGGAATGGGCCAGGGACCGGGGCGAGACCTGGCCCGACGACGTGCTCATGGGCCGCTACCTGCGCCAGGCCGGGGTGCCGGTGTACGTGGCGGTGCCGAGCCTGGCCGAGCACGAGGACCTGGCCAGCCTGGTGGAGAACGACTTCCAGGGAGTGCGCCGCTCCCCGTGCTTCTTCGCCGACGACCTGCTGGCCGGCGTGGCCGAGGAGCGGGTGCTCGACCGGCTGCCCGTGATCCCGTTCTACAAGCGCGGCGTGGCCCAGTGCGCGGTACGCGTGCCGGGATCCGGCCGGTGGCGGGACCTCCGGTGCGACGACTACCTGGCCGGGCTGGGGATCGACGCGGGCTCACTGCGGGCCCAGGCAAGGGCGGAGACGGGAGCAGGGCCGCATTTCCCGCTGTGGCTGACGGCGTACACGATGGGGGTCGTCCACCGCGGGCCGCGCGGTGACGCGCGGGTCGTGGACGAGGCGCTGGCCACCATGGGCCCCGGCGGGCTCTGCCATGAGCTCGGGGCGCGCGAGCTCGCCCGGCTGTGGCCGGAGTTGCACGACGTCGCCAGGGCGGGCCTCGAAGCGGGGCTGGCAGGTGTGCCGGCCGCGCGGAAACCCCGGCCCCGCCTGGCCTCCGGCCTCACC
>NZ_SMKP01000116.1:0-33083 GCF_004349015.1 Nonomuraea diastatica | reverse complement strand
GAGCCGGTGGCCGGCCATGCGCCAGCGCTCGGCCGGCCGCGGCCACGCGGCGGCGGCCGAGGCCTGCTGCGGCTGGGAAGGTCGTACTCCAGCCGTCCGGACGGGGCGATGCGGGTGGTGTACAGCAGCATTCCGGTCGGGGGCCAGCAGCACGGCCAGCGGCTGATCAGCGCCTTCCGATCTGCCGGAGTGGGCAGCAGGGACAGCAGCCCATCGGTGACGATCAGGTCGAACTCGTCGTGATGCCTTCCAGGCGGGGAGCGTGCGTGTGCGCCGTGATCGCAGGGGTGCCAGTGGCCCGGCCCCAGGCGCTCGCCAGGGTCAGTGGGGTGGGGCAGGCGTCGGCCACGGTCAGCTCCGGTTGTTCCAGCAGCTGTTTGCCGATCGGGCAGGCCGCCCAGGCGGCCGGGCTTACCCGCAAGGCGGTGCGGCGCTATGAGGCCAAAGGGCTGCTGCCACCGGCCGAACGCAGCGCCGCCGGCTACCGCCTCTATGACGAGGCCGACGTCGAGCTGCTGAGCTTCATCCGGCGGGCCCGCGCTGGGCCTGCATCTGGAGGGCATCAGCCAGGTTCCCACCGTCCGCAACAGCGGAAGCACGCCGTGCGGCGAAGTGCGCGAGGTACCGGACCAGCGCCTGGCCGAGCCGTTCTCGCCCTGCTCATGTCAGTTAAGGAACTTTAGTCCCATCTGTCTCACTTGAGCTTGGCACAGAGGGCAGCGCGAGGCGAGCTGAGAGTGCCGAGATTCGAAGGTGCATGGTCAACCTTTCGCTGGTGCGCCGCGTCGGCGCGGCTGAACCGCAGGCGCCTGCGGTTCAGCCGCGCCTTCGTGATCAGTTGCCTCGGAGCACGGTCGTGGCCTTGTTGCCGGCGTAGTCCTCCAAGATGGCGACCACCTTGCTGGTGGCGCTGGACATGGTCACCGTTTCGGCGGCACGTGTGGTGCGGCCGCGGATGATGTACGGCTTGGCGCCCGAGTTGTAGGTCGTCGTGAACGTCTTCGGCTGGCCGTCCTCGAGGACGGTCAAGGTGTGCCAGTCAGGAAGAGCCGGCCGGGAGAACGTGAACGTGTTCCCGTCGATCTTCACCGCCGCGGCCGGGTAGGGGCTGATCTCGGTGTCGGCGAACGTTCCGCGTACTCCGGCGGTCGTGCCCGTTCCCGACCGTACGGTGAGGAGGTAGGCGTCGCCGTTGACGGGCACGCCGGTCAGCGTCGTGCCCTTGCTCGTCCCGGGAAGCCGGACCTCCTTGGTGAACGGGCGGGCGGAGTCGAGGCTCTGCACCCTCAGCGTGATGGGCTCGCCGCTCGCCGGGGGCGTCCAACTGGCAGTCAGCGTGCCGTCCGGCTTCGCCGACGCCTTCACCTGGCTCGGCGCCGTGCCGAGGTCGAGCGACGTGGTCGCCGCCGGGCTCTCGGACCCGTCGTGGCCGACCGCCACCAGCTTGATCGTTCCCGATGTGGCCGTGAAGCGCTTGACGTAGTAGACGTCGTCGTAGATTCCGCCGAGATAGGTGTCGTCCAGGTAGACGTCGTAGCGGCGTACCTTGTCGTAGCCGGCCCGCTTCCACGACAGGAACAGCTCGCCGGTATCGGGCAGCAGTTGGGTGATGTGCAGGCCCGTCGGCGTTGAAGGGGTGTGGTCCTTGCCGTCGCGCAGAGTCAGGGCACCCAGGTTGACCTGGTATCCGGGGATGGCCTGGGCACCGGCAGCGACGACCAGGCCGAGCGCGGCGACGCGCTGACCGGCGTACGCCGACAGGTCGGCCGACCGGGTCGTCCAGCCCGTGGTGCGCTCGCCCGAGCCGGTCAGCGGTAGCTGAATGACCTTGCTCGGGTCGGAGGCCAGGACGAGGCCGAGCCGGAGTTCGGAGTCGTCGCTCGCCGAGGGCTTGGTGTAGGTCAGGTCAAGGGTCGAGCGCTTGGCGATCTTCAGGTCCGTCTTGTAGAGACGCACGGTGTTGTCGCTGTCGAGGGTGCCGCTGAGGACGAGCGAGCTGCCGCCGTTGAAGGCGCCGATCTTCTGGTAGGAGAACCGGCTCGCCGGCGTGTACGCGGGCCCGTAGTCGAAGTCGGCGCTGAGGGGCGTTCCGGCCGCGTCGATCCACCACTGCCAGGTCACCGGGATGTCCTGGAGGTTGACGTTGCCCCATTCCTTCGGGTTGGACAGCCGGCCCTTGGTCCAGGTGGACAGGCCGTGGCCGGTGTTGAAGGAGGTGGAGAACGTGGTGCCGGTGATGGCGGACCGTTCGGCGATGTACTTGGAGATGCCCTTCCAGGCGCCCTCTGGCGTGGCGGTGCCCTGTGAGGAGCCGGTCCACCAGCGGCGTTCCCGGTCGAAGACGTCTCGCTGGGCGGCGTCGTCGGTCTTGTTGGCGTAGTCGGAGGAGACGAAGTCGGCGCCGAGGGTGGCGATGGCGTTCATCGGCGCACCGCTCGCGTCGAGGTTGTCATCGAGGTCGTAGGGCTGGTTGAACTGGTCCTTGCCGGCCTCCACGCCGGCGAAGACGCTCTTGCGGGAGTCCAGGCCAAGACTGGTGGCGTAGTTCTTGGAGTTGGTGAGTTTGGTCCTGTTCCACCAGTAGTTGAGGAAGATGGAGTCGGACACGTCGCCGAGCTGCGGGTCGCGCACGAACGGGCCGTTGACCGCGTTGAACTCGTTCTGGTACGAGATCGCGCCGGTGGAGTTGTGAATGGAGTCGTACCACTGCACGTAGATGCCGCCCTCGCGCAGTGCCTGCATGAACTGCTTGTACGCCGGGATGTCGGCCGGCGCGACCCGCGACTCCTGGTTGATGAAGTAGCCGTCGAAGCCGTAGAACTTGGCGACCTGGATGAGCTTGTCGGCGACGGGAAAGCCTCCGTCGGCGTCGCGGACCAGGAGTTCGGTGTAGGTCTGGTCGCCGCGGTCGTGGTCGGAGAAGAAGATGCAGCCCAGCGAGCGCACCCCGTTCGCGTGGGCCGCGTTGGTGTAGCCGGGGTTGGGCAGGTTGAGCATCCCGAACTCGAACCACTTCTCCCGCCAGTCCTTGGTCGGGTCGTAGTAGCTCACCGGCACCCCCTCGGTGGGCATGCCGTGCCAGGAGGCGTAGAAGTCGGCGTACTGCCAGTAGTTGAAGAGGTACTGGCTGAACTCGTTGGTGTAAGGGTGGCTTTCGAAGAAGGCGTTGCCGTAGTCGCCGGCCAGGGTCAACAGTTGGGTGTCGGCGGGCAGGGCCGGGTTGCGCTGGGTGTCGGCGTTGGCGGGGTTGCGCTTCTGGAGCGGCACCTTGGCTCGTAACAGCTCGGCGTGGGCGTCGTCGGCGGGGTTCCAGCGCAGCAGGTCGGTGGCGGAGTAACCGTGCTGGTAGGGCTGGTTGGCGCCGACCGCGCTCTCGCCCGTCCAGGGCAGTGTGTCGCTGGCCGCGGCGCCGCCGGCGGCGAGCACGACGGTGAGCATCGCGGCCAGGGCTACGGTGCCCGCGCGGGTCGTCGCCCGTCTGCCGGTGCGATGTGATCGGGCCATCACAACTCCTCACTGTGGGTCATGGTCTGGGCTTGTGGGTGGCAGCGCGGATGGATGGTCTCGTGCAGGTCCTCGACGTACAGGTCGGTGCGGGCCCGATCGGTCGCGCCCTCGGCGAAGCAGCGCGCGGCGGGCAGGGTCCAGACGACGGTGGTGCGAGCGTCCGGCGGGACGGTGACCCTGCGGAAGGCGAGCAGCTCCCGTAGGCGAGGCAGCACGACGCCTCCGGTACGGTGCCCGAACAGCGGCACGACGACCTCGGCCGTGGCCCCGGCGGGATTGACGACTTCGACGCTCACCTCGACCGTGCCCGCGTGCGCTTCCGCGGTCAGGCGGCCGAACAGCACGGGCCGGTAGCGCAGGCCGGAGCCGAAGGGAAAGAGCACCGGATCCGGTGCGTCCTGATAGACACCGTTGGCCGGGTGCCGATCGTTGTGGCGAACCGGTACGGCCCCCGGATTGCGTGGGGCGGTGAACGGCAGGCGGCCGACCGGCTCATAGCCGCCGAGCAGCGCGTCGACGATCGCGTGGGCTCCGTGCGGACCGGGGTAGCCGGCCCACAGCAGGGCGTCGGTGCCCGCCAGCACGCCGGTGAGCACATGCGGACGGCCGGCGATGACGACGGCCACCACGGGGCAGCGGGCTTGCGCGCGGACGGCGGCGACCAGGTCGTCCTGACCGCCGGGCAGAGAGAGGCTGGCCAGGTCGACGCCTTCCCCGCAGGTCGCGACGACCGCCGGGCCGGCCATCGCCCCGTTGGCGGCGAAGTCCTCCGCGTAGGTGCGGTGGCTCGTCCCGCCGAGCGCCAGGATCACGACGTCGGCGCCGCTCAGATCGGCCGCCGTCGGCACACCGGATGAGCACGTCACCTCGGCGTCGGGTAGCGCCTGCCGCAGGGCGAGGTCGAGGCCGGCGGCCGACTGCGCGGGCAGGGGCGGCACGTAGTCCCCCAGCAGGGCGGTGACGTCGCGGGCGTTGGGGCCGGCGAGGACCACCTTGGTCAGCGCCCGCCGGTCGAGGGGGAGGAGTCCGCCGCCGTTGTGGAGCAGGACCAGGGACTGACGAGCCAGGCGACGCGACAGGCCGTCGGCGGCGCGGCCGGCCGAGGTGAGCCTTGTCGTGGCCGGACCGGTTACGGGCGTGGGGACGGCGAGCAGGCCGACGCGCCGCTTGAGCGTGAGCACCCGGCGGCAGGCGGCATCGACCAGCCCGGCCACTCGCGGGTCCGCAGCGGCGGCCTGCTCAAGCAGGCCGAAGGACTCGTCCCAGAGCGACAGATCCACGCCGGCCTCGATCGCGGCCACGGCGGCGGCCGTCGCGTCGCCCGTCATCGCGGTGAGCCGGTCCACGGCCAGGCCGTCGGCCATGACGATGCCGTCGAAGCCGCATTCGGTCCGCAGGAAGCCGGTGAGGAGGTCGCGGTTGGCGCAGCACGGCACCCCGTCGATGTCGTTGTAGGCCGCCATGAATCCCAGGGCCCCGGCCTCCGCTGCGGCGCGGACGGCCGGCAGGTGCAGCTCGCGCAGGTCACGGGGGCCGATGATGGCGGACTGGCCGTTGCGCCCGCCGACGGCCTCGCCCTGCGCGGCCAGGTGCTTGAGCACGATGGCGATACCGTCGCGGCCCACCGCGCCGCGTTCGCCGCCCTGCATGCCGATCACCAGCGCCCTGGTGAGCTCGGCGGCCAGCAGTGGATCTTCTCCGAAGCACTCTTCCGCCCGGCCCCAGCGCGGGTCGCGCAGCAGGTCGAGCGCGGACACCAGGGCCAGGTGCACGCCGCTCGCCGCGAGCTCGGCCGCGACGGAGGCCGCGGCCTCGGCCAGCAGCGCCGGATCCCAGCCCGCGGCCACGGCGAGGTTAGCGGGCAGCAGCGTCCCGCCGAGCGCCTGGTGCCCGTGCGGGGCCTCTTCTGACAGCAGCACTCCGATGCGCTGCCCGCTCGCCCGCGACACTTCGTCCTGGATGAGGGCGGCGACTTCGGCGCGTTCCTCCGGCCGGATCCCGTTGGCCCAGGAGCGGCCCGACCAGGCGTCGGCGCGGAAGACCCCGTACAGCGCGCCGAGCCCGCCCCAACGGTCGAGCTCGGCACGAGCGAGGTCGGTGAGCCGGAAGCCGCCCCGGGGAGCCCGTTCGACGGCCTGCCAGCCGAAGAGGCGCTGGTTGAGCTGGCCGACCTTCTCCCGCAGGGAGAGCTCGCCGAGGAGGCGCTCCACGTCGTCCCCGGCCGAGACCGGTGCGCTCCGGTACTCAGCGTTCGGCATGTGCGGCCATCCGCTCGAGTACCTCCGCGTCGGCGACCGAGCTGTAGAAGGTGCGGCCCGTCGGCTCGGCGTGGACGAGCCGTTCGATGCCGCGAGCGCGCAGCGCCGGCGGGTCGCCCGCGGTCGTGGAGGTGACCAGTGCGGGGCGGGCTCCGGCGCGGGCGCGGCTCATCCAGGTCTCGAAGACGCCGCCGCCGGGGGAGAGCTCCGCCCGGGACATGGGGACGTCCTGGGAGTCGACCGGGACGACGACGGCCTCCTGCCGTGGGGAGGGGCGCGGCCGGTGCCGCAGCTCAGCGGCCAGTTCGGCGAAGCGCCGGCCGATCGGCTTGACCGCGGCGTCGGCGCCGATCAGGCCGAGGCTGTGTTCCAGGTCGGGGAAGTCGGCCAGCCTGCGTTCCACGTCGTGTGAGCACCACCACGTGATGCCCCACAGGGCGTCGCTGTCGGCCGCCGCCCGCACGGTTCCCTCGCAGAAGCCGGGCGTCTGCTCCTCGGTGAGGTGGTTGAGCGGCGCGCCGACCTCCTGCAGCCACACCGGGCGTGCCGGGTCGAGGGCGAAGGCGCGCGACAGCTCGATGAGGTACGCGGCGTGGGTGAGGCTTTCGTGCGACATCGCGCCGTACCCCTGAGCTGTGCCGTTGAAGATCCACGAGTGGATCACGCTCATCTGGCCGTGCCGGGAGGAGTGCGCGGGGGTGAAGGCGTGACCGTCGGCGTACCAGACGGCGTCGTATTCGGCGTTGAGCCGGAACTGGCGCCGGTCGCGCGGGCCTTCACCGTGCAGGGCCCGGAGCCAGTCCGTCACCTGCTGTGGCGTGGCCGTCATCGGGGCCGGATGCAGGGCGGAGGTGAACTGGTTGACCTCGTTGCCCAGGGTCAGGCCGAGGAAGTTGGGCAGGTCGTGCAGGTGCTCGTCGAGCGCCTCGACCAGAGCGGCCTGCGCGGCGACCGCGTCGGGGTCGGTGAACATGCTGCGGCGGTGCCAGTCCGTCAGCCAGCTCGGCACGAAGTCGAAGCCCGACAGGTGGCCCTGCAGGACGTCGACGCTGGCGTCGAGGCCCGCTTCGCCGGCGATCTCCACGACGTGACGCACGTTGTCGAGGGCGCGGCGGCGGATCAGCGTCCGGTTCGGCTGCAGGACCGGCCACAGTGGCAGGACACGGACGTGATCCAGGCCAAGGCCGGCCAGGGCCCGCATGTCGCGCCGGGTGACCGTCCAGTCCGGATCCAGCCAGGAGTAGAACCAGTCGCGAGAAGGCGTGTAGTTGACTCCGAATCTCAGCATTTCACCCTTTCAAGCCTCCCGCTTCGAGCCCGCGGAAGAAGTAGCGCTGCAGGATGGCGAAGAACGTGACGATGGGAATCAAGGCGATGATCGTGCCGGCCGCGATCAGGCGCGGATCGTCGTAGAAGGTGCCGTGCAGGCGGTTGAGCCCGATGGTGAGGGTGTAGTTGTCCTCGTCGGACAGCACGATGAGGGGCCACAGGAAGTCGTTCCACGAGCCGACGAATGCGAAGATCGCCACGACGGTGATGACGCCCTTGACCTGGGGCACGGAGACCCGGATGAATCGCTGCCAGGCGTTGGCGCCGTCGACGATGGCCGCCTCCTCGAACTCGGCGGGCAGGTTGCGGAACGCGTTGCGCATGAGCAGGACGTTCAGCGCGGCCACGATCGTCGGCAGGACGACGCCGAGCAGGGTGTTGGCCAACCCGGCCGACCTGACCAGCAAGAACTGCGAGATCAGCACGGTCTCGGCCGGGACGAGCAGGGCCGCGACGCAGATCCCGGCCGCCACCCCCCGGCCGCGGAAGCGCAGCTTGCCCAGCGCGTAGCCGGCGCAGGTGGCGCCCACCACGTTGCCGGCAACGGCCATGGCGGCCACGAGCAGGGAGTTGAGCAGGTAGTGGGGCACCGGGATGCGATCGAGCACCGTCGCGAAGTTCCCCAGCGTGGGATGGCCGGGAATCAGCTCGGGCGGTCGAGTGTACAGCGCGTCGCCGGCGCCTTTGAGCGACAGCGAGACCTGCCACAAAAGGGGGCCGGCCAGCAGCACGGCCATCAGCAGCAGGACCAGGTAACGCACGACGACACCCGGCGAGACGCCTCGGCGGCGCCTTCGCACGGCCGTGGTCGGCACGGACGCGGACATCAGGAGGTCCTCTGCTTGCGTTGCATGATGAGCTGCGCGATCAGCAGCCCGCCGAGGATGACGAACATGACCAGGCTGATCGCGCCCGCGTATCCGGTACGCGCCTGCAGGCCGGTGCCTTCGCGCTGGATGAGCATGGTCATCGTGAGATCGCCGCCGCCTATTCCCCCCGTGCCATCGGTGAGGACGTAGATCTCGCCGAACACCCGGAAGGCCGCCACCGAGGACAGGACGCCGATGAGCCCCATCGTCGAGCGCACCCCTGGAACGGTGACGTGCAGGAAGGTGCGCACCGGGCCGGCGCCGTCCATCGCCGCGGCGTCGTACAGGCTCGGATCGATGTTCGCCAGTGCGGCCAGGTAGATGACCATGTAGTAACCCAGGCCCATCCACACGGTGACGAACATCGCGCTGAACAGCAGCAGCCAGCGGTCGGTGAGGAAGGGAACGGGCGCGGTGACCACTTGCAGCGTGCCGAGCAGCTCGTTCACCAGGCCGCGCTTGTCGAGCATGTTCGTCCAGATCAGGCCGACGATGACCGGCGACATGATCACTGGCAGGTACATCGTGGTGCGGAAGAACCCCATCAGCCGCCCGGCGCCGCTCAGCAGCGAGGCGAGCACGAGCGGCAGCGCCACCATGAGCGGCACCACGCAGACCGTGTAGAGGGTGGAGTTCAGCAGCGCGGTGCCGAACCGCTCGTCGGCGAACATCCGGCGGAAGTTGTCCCATCCGACGAACTCCCCGCTCCTCAGCAGGGTGGAGTCCGTGAACGCCAGCCGCAGCGTGTTCACGAACGGCAGCAGGACCAGGAGCACGATGACGGCCAGCCCCGGCAGCAGGAACAGCCAGGGGGTCAGGCGCCACCGATGGGTGGCCAGGGCCGTCTCCTCATGGTGGGGCCGGCGCCGGCCCCACCGCGAGGAGACCTTGTGCTGGGCGGTGACGGTCATCCGTGCGCGGCCAGCCGCTCGTTGGAGTACGTGACCGACTCGTCCAGCGCCTGCTGCACCGTCTTCTTGCCCAGCAGCGCCTGGGCGATCTGCTCACGCAGCGTCTCGGCGTCGGCCGAGCCGGAGAACGCCGGCGGCCACCACACGACCGCCTTCTTGACCTGGGCGGCGCTTTCCAGACGCACCTTCGTGGCGGGGTCGCCGTCGTCCTTGGTGAAGTACTCGTCGTCCATCGATCCGGCCGAGGAGGGGAACACCGAGGCCTTCTTGGCGAAGGCGAGCTGGTTGGCGGCGTTGGTCACGTACTTGGCGAAGGCCTTGGCCAGCGGCTGGTTCTCGCTGGTGGCGTTCACGACGAGTGACTCGATGTACATGTTGGGGGCGGCCGTACTGATCCGCGGTCCGATTCCCAGCGACTTGTAGATGTCGGGCGCGGTGTCCTTCAGGTCGTTCAGGGTGTAGGAGCTGCCCGACAGGTAGGCCAGCCGACCGGCCTTGAACTCCTCCACCTCCTTGGTCTGGAGGTTGTTCAGCGCCTCCTGGCTCAGGCCCTTGCTGGCGTACAGCTTCCGGAAGCGCTCGACGAACTCCACGCCTTTGGCGTCGTTGTAGGTGAACTTCTTGCCTGCGGCGTCCATGAGGGGCACGCCGTACTCGCCGAAGTTCTCGATGGCCGGCATCCTGACGATCATCGACACGTCCGAGCAGTTCTTGGCCATGACCTCGGCCTGGTTGAAGAGCTCGTCGTAGGTGGCGGGCAGCTTGTCGGGGTCCAGCCCGCATTTCTCGAACAGCGCCTTGTTGAAGAACGAGGGGCCGGTGTTCAGGTACCACGGGTAGCCGTAGGTTCCGCCGCCCAGTCCGCTGAACGTCATCGCCTGCCACGCCTTGTCGAGGTACAGGCTCTTGGCTTGGGGGTCGGCCTTGGCGACGTCGAGCAGGACCCCCGCCTGGGCCAGGGTGTAGGCGGCCTCGGGTCCCATGTCCACGACGTCCGGGAGCGCCCCCGCGGCCGCGTCGGCCGACAGCTTGTCCTGGTACCCCTCGGCGGGCTGGTCCACCCAGGTGATCTTCGTGCCCGGATTGTCCTTCTCGAAGGCCGCGATCAGATCATTGAAGTAGGACGTGAACTTCTCGTTCTTCAGGTTCCACGTCTGGAACTTGATCGATCCTGACAGCGACCCGCCCGAGGCCTGCGGCGTCGTGCCGCCACCGCACCCGGACAACAGCAGCGATCCCAGGGCGAGGCCCACGATCAGGGCCCGGCCTTTCCCGGCAGTGGTCATCGGATGTCCTCCTTGATGCGTTTGTGCATGGCAGGTCACAGGGCGATCCGCAGTGTCGCCACCTGGAAGGGGCCGAGATCCAGACGAGCCTCGCTCACGGGACGGCGGGAGCCCGCCGGCCCCACAGCCACGGGCAGGTCGTCTTCGCCGCCGATCTCCCGTTCGAGCAGGTCGGTCTCCCACAGGACGGCTCCCTCGCCGAGTTCCTCGCAGCAGTGCAGCCGTGCGCTCGCCCGTCCTCCCCGCGTCTCGTACACCCGTACGACGAGGTCACCGGAGCCGTCGTCGGCCTGCTTCACCCAGTCGATGAGCGCGTGCCCGGTCAGGGCCTCCAGCCGTACCAGCGGCGCCACCTGCGGGAGGCCGGCGAGGTCGGGTGTGTTGAACGCGTAGGCGGCCTCGACCGCGGCGGGCACGTCCGCACCGGGCAGCACCGCCCAGCGGAAGGCATGCATGCCCACGTCGGCGCGGGGATCGGGGAACCGGGCGCCGCGGAGCAGGGACAGCCGGACGACGGTGGAGTCGCCGTCGGCGCGGGCGTCGGCTCCGTACATCGCGTCGTTGACGATCGCGAGGCCGAAATCACCGTCGGCCACCTGCACGTAGCGGTGCATCGCGGCTTCGAACATCGCCTCCTCGGCCGCGGTGTTGGTGAGCAGCGGCCGTTCGACGTACCCGTACTGGGTCTCGAATCGTGCGGTGCGCGCCATGATCCGCACCGGGACGGCGACCTTCAGCAGTTGTTCGCGTTCCTCCCAGTCGACGACGCACTCGGTCTCGAACCGCCCCGTGCCGGCGCGCAGCCACATCGTCAGCGTGATCGTCGACGCGCCGGCCCGCCGGACCACCTCGACGCCGGCGTCGGGCCCGCTGCGGATCATC
Organism: Nonomuraea diastatica; assembly: GCF_004349015.1. Classification (NCBI taxonomy): domain Bacteria; kingdom Bacillati; phylum Actinomycetota; class Actinomycetes; order Streptosporangiales; family Streptosporangiaceae; genus Nonomuraea; species Nonomuraea diastatica. The sequence goes on along the minus strand of NZ_SMKP01000116.1, from coordinate 22,041 downwards.
CTCCAGTTCGTGACTTCGTCGATCACCTGGGGGTGGCGGAGCACGTGCCGGTCCACGTCCCAGGCGTCCCAGCGCACCGGCTCGTCGCGGAAGATCTGGAGCTCGTTGAGGCGCCTGCCGGGCGGGACCACCTCCCGGCCGGTGCGCGCGTCGAGAAGGGAGGTGACGTGGCCGTCGGCGCCGATCACGACGCGGAGCAGGCCGTCGTCCAGTACGGTGCCGCCGTCCTCGCCGTCGGCGACCTTGACGACGGCGGCACGCGGATTCGCCGCGGCGAACGGAGGCAGCACCCCACCGGCGGGATCGGCCCGCTCACCGCCCAGCGCCGCGCCGGCCTGCTTGATCAGTTCGTGGAGCCTTTCCTCGGTGGCCCGATAGGTGTCGCGGGCCTCGCGGTGCACCCAGGCGATCGAGGTTCCCGGGAGGATGTCGTGGAACTGGTGCAGCAGCACGGTCCGCCAGATCTCGTCGAGGTCCTCGCGCGGATAGGGCGCGCCGCGCAAGGTGCTCGCCGCCGCGCTGAGGTATTCGGCCGCCCGCAGTAGCGACTCGCAGCGCCGGTTGTGCCGCTTCATGGCCGCCTGCGAGGTCAGGGTGCCCCGATGCAGCTCCAGGTAGAGCTCGCCCCGGTAGACCGGTTCCAGGGAGCCCGCCTCCAGTAGCTCGGCCTCGGCCTCCTGGAAGAACTCCGCCGGAGACCTGGAGCTCACGCGTGGCGCCCCTTCCAGGTCGCCGAAGCGGTGCAGCCGCTCGGCCATCTCCCTGGTGGGTCCGCCGCCTCCGTCGCCGTACCCGTAGGGCAGCAGCGAATGGGACGCGATCGCCTTGTCCTTGAAGGTGGCGACCGCGTGACGGAGCTCGCGGGCGGTCACCTCGGCGGCGTACGTCTCCGCGGGCGGGAAGTGGGTGAAGATCCGCGTGCCGTCGATGCCCTCCCACCAGAAGGAGTGGTGCGGGAAGACCGTGGTGTCGTTCCAGGAGATCTTCTGTGTCAGGAACCACCGGGACCCGGCCCGGCGGGCCAGTTGCGGCAGCGCGCCCGAGTAGCCGAAGGAGTCGGGCAGCCACATCTCGCGTGGTTCCCGGCCGAAGCGGCTGATGAAGTACCTCTTGCCGTAAGTCAGCTGGCGCACCATCGATTCGCCGGTGGGAATGACGCCGTCCGCCTCGACCCACATTCCACCGACCGGTACGAACCGGCCTTGCTCGACGTGGCGTCGCACCCGGGCGAACAGGTCCGGATAGTGCTCTTCGAGCCAGCTGAAGTGCTGCGCCGATGACATCGTGTACACCAGTGCGGGGTCGGCGTCCAGCAGGGCGAGCGCGTTGGAGACCGTGCGGGCGAGCTTGCGTACCGTCTCGCGCAGCGGCCACAGCCACGCCGTGTCCATGTGCGCGTGCCCGACGGCGGTGATCCGGTGGGCGCTGGCGTGCGCGGGCGTGGCCAGGAGGGGAGCGAGGATCGCGCGCGCCCGCCGGGCGCCGGCCTCGGCGTCCGCCTCGTCGTAGACGTCCAGTGCCTGCTCGATCCCGCGCAGCAGCCGCCAGTGACGCGGCTCATCCGCGCGCAGCTCGGTGGCCAGCCCGCCGAGCACGTCCAGGTCGCAGCACAGGGCATGGATCTCGGACGAGAACGCGGCGATCTCCGCACGGCGCAGCCTGAACTGCTCGAACGGCTCCTCCGCCCCCTTCTCACCGTGCTCGGTGACGACGAACGGGGGCAACCCGAGCAGGAGAGGGTTCGCCGCCGCCTCGACGTAGAGGAGGAACGCGCCATCGGCATCGACCAGACCGGGGACGGCTCCATCGCCCTTTAGCCGGACGTCGGACTGGCGAGGGTGCAGGCCTTTGACGATCGTGCCATCGGGGGTGAAGACCAGGCCCTCGCAATGACCGCCCACGGAGTGGTCGAACCAGCCCAGGTCGAGCACGAGCTCGATCAGGCCGGCCTGCTGCGGGCCGGCCGTGCCGCGAATCCGGAACCAGGTCGTGGACCAGGCCTTCCCCCAGGCGGCGCCCAGCGGGAAGGGGCGGTAGCCGGGGGTGGTGCGGCCGGTGTCGCGGGCGAGCCCGAGGGCATGGCGGGCGCTCACCGGCTCTCCGTCGTCCGTGACCGTCCATGCCTCGATCTCGACACCTCCCAACCGGGTGTGAATCCGGGGCAGGATCCGTTCGCGCTTCGCACGGGCCAGCCGCTCGAGCGTGCGGCTGAGGTGGTTGTGCATCTCGTACCTCTCCGTAACGGAGATGTGACAATGTGCCTAATACGTTTTAGTGCCGTATGATCGCAAGTGACCGCAGACTAATACGTTTTAGTTCTCAAGGTCACGCGGAAGGCTTGTCACGGTTGCATAACGCAGCCGCCCGTATCGCCCGGGTCTCAGATCCCTCGGCCCGAGGTTCTTGGTCAGACGTCGATGGAGGAGCGATGCCGCCAAACGACCAGGTTCCGCCCCAGGACCCCGCCGCTTCACCTGGCTCTCCCGAGTGCTCTGAGCCCTCCGAGCCCTCGGCGGGCGCCGCACCCGCCCGGCTGAGGAGCACCGACATCGCGCGGCTGGCGGGCGTCTCCGTCTCGGCGGTGTCACTGGCGTTCAACGCCCGCCCCGGCATCAGCGACGCGACGCGCAAGCGCATCCTCCAAGTCGCCGAGGAGCTCAACTGGCGCCCGCACCGGGCCGCGAGTGCCCTCAAAGGGGCCAACAACGACGTGGTCGGCATCGTCATCGCACGTCCGGCCCGCACGCTGGGTGTCGAGCCGTTCTTCGCGCATGTCCTGTCCGGCCTGCAGTCCCGCCTGTCCAATGAGGGAATCGCCACACAACTCCTCATCGTCGAGGACGCCCAGGCGGAGGTCGCGGTCTACCGCCGCTGGGCCGCCGAGAACCGGGTCGACGGGCTCGTGCTCTTCGACCTCGCGGTCGACGACGCCCGGCCGCAGCTCCTCGCCGACCTGCGCATCCCCGCCGTCGCCCTGGGAGGCCACGGGGCGCCCTTGCCGCTGACCAGCGTCTGGGTCGACGACCACGCGGCGATGACCCGCATCCTGGAGTACCTCGCCGGGCTCGGCCACCGGTCCATCGGCCACGTCAGCGGCGTCCCCGCCTACCAGCACACGCGACGCCGCCTCCAGGCCATCGCCGGCGCGCACGATACGCTCGATCTCGACATCGTGAGCGTGGCGACCGACTACTCGGACATCCAGGGCGCATCGGCCACGCGCCAACTGCTGGAGACGAGCCCTCGTTGCACGGCGATCATCTACGACAGCGACGTCATGGCGGCGGCAGGACTGGGCGTGGCCACCGAGATGGCCGTACGGGTCCCCGGCGACGTCTCCATCGTGTCCTTCGACGACTCCATCCTCACCCAGCTGCCGCATCCCCCGATCACCGCCCTGACCCGCGACACGTACGCGCTCGGCACGCTCACCGCGACCGAACTGCTCCACGTGATGGCCGAGCGTCCGGAGCCCCGCGCGGTGCAGGCTCCCACGCCCGAGCTCGTCCTACGCGGCAGCACCGCCTCTCCGGGGCGCTAAGCCGAGTTTGCTGAGCAAGTGTCGCAATCCAACCCTTGACAGTAAAAACGCCGATATTAAGGTACTGATCAGGTTGCCGGTCTAGACCGCGTAGAGAAAGGCGCGAGCCCCCAACCGGCCCTTCGCACGGGCAACGACCCGGGACGATCCGGTGTTCTGCCATGTCAGCGGCTCATTCCCCTCCCTTTCCGGCCTTTCATCTCGTCGCTTCGACCTCCAGGCAGTAGAAACGCCGGCAGATGACACTTCGATCACCTTGCCGGTATAGACCAGTGGAGACCTTCGTGAGAAGACGCAAGATCACCCCCACGGCATGCCTTGCGCTGGCCGCGACCCTGGGTTTCGGGGCACTCCTGCCCGCCCCTGCGGCCCATTCCGCTCCTGATTCGGACACCTCCTTACCTTCTGCGCCACTCCGCCCGGTGTCGCCGACTCCGCAGTCGCTGACCGGCATCGGTGCCGCCGCCGTCGTCACCAGCCGGGTGCTCGTGATCGCCGACGACCAGACCGACCCCGCCGCCCGCGACCGCCTCGTACGGGAACTCAAGGCGCACGGCGCCGAACGGGTCGACATAGTCGCCCCCGACAGAATCCCCGCGGCCGCGGCCGGCCTGCTCATGGCGCGCCTCGGTTCCGCGGCACGGCCGGACATCGCGCAGGCGCTCGGCGATACGGTCGTGCCCGGCAAGGCCGAGGGATACGCGTTGCGGGTCTCGGGCGCCAAGCCGCGGCAGATCGCGCTCGGCGGAAAGGACGCCGCAGGCCAGTTCTATGCCGTACAGACGCTGCGCCAGTTGTTCGTCCCATCCGGCGACGGCTGGAAGGTGGCGGGAGTCCAGGTCAGCGACTTCCCGTCCATGCCGCTGCGCGGCACCATCGAAGGCTTCTACGGTGCGCCGTGGACGCACGCCGAACGCCTCGACCAGATGGACTTCTACGGCGACGTCAAGGCCAACACCTACATCTACGCTCCCAAGGACGATCCCTACCACCGCGACAGGTGGCGCGACCCCTACCCGGCGGACAAGCTCGCCGAGCTGGGGGAGCTGGTGGCACGGGCTGACGCGAATCATGTCCGCTTCACCTTCGCCCTCTCTCCGGGCGTGTCGATCTGCTACTCCGACCAGGCGGACCGCAACCTCCTTAAGCAGAAGCTGCAGGCGCTCTACGACCTGGGCGCCAGAGCCTTCTCCATCCCGCTGGACGACATCAGCTACACCCGCTGGAACTGCGCGGCGGACGAGGCCGCGTACGGCGCGGCCGGACGCACCGCAGCGGCGAAGGCCCAGGTCGACCTGCTCAACGACCTGCAGCGGAACTTCATCGCCACCCACGAAGGCGCCCAGCCGCTGCAGATGGTGCCCACCGAGTACGGCGATCTGACCGACACCACGTACAAGCAGACCATGCGGGAATCCCTCGATCCCGCGATCGAGGTGATGTGGACCGGCACCGACACCGTGCCTCCAGAGATCACCAACGAACAGGCCAAGAAGGCGGCGGCGCTGTTCGGGCGCAAGGTCTTCGTCTGGGACAACTACCCGGTCAACGACTTCGGCGAGACCAGCGGCCGGTTGCTGCTGGCTCCCTACGACAAGCGTGAGGGCGGCCTGGCCGCACACCTGTCCGGCATCGTGGCCAACCCGATGAACCAGCCGTACGCGAGCAAGGTCGCGGTCTTCGGCACCGCGGACTTCACCTGGAACGACAAGGCGTACGACGCGAGGAAGAACTGGCCGCGCGCGATGGCCTATCTCGCCGGCGGCGACAAGGCAGCCACCGAGGCCCTGCTGGTTTTCGGCGACCTGGAGCACATGGCGCCGACTTTCGGCGGCACCCCTTGGCAGCCCCAGGCACCCCGGCTCGCCACGCGCACGGCGGAGTTCTGGCAGGCATGGGACGACGGGCGACGCGGCGCCGCGATCACTGCGATGCACCCGTACGCGAAGGCCATCGCCACGGCGCCGGCCAGCATCCGCGGCGGATCAGTGCAGAAGGGTTTCACCGATGACGCCGCATCCTGGCTGGACGCCACCGAGCTGTGGGGCAGGGCGATGGTGGCCATGCTCGACGCGCTCCACGCCCGGCAGGCCGGAGACGAGACCAAGGCCGGCGCATTGCTCGCCGAGTCGCGGGACCTGCAGCGGCAGGCTCGCGCCGTCCGAGTCAGCCCACCGCGCAATCGCTGGGGCTCGGCCCAGCCCCAGGTGGGCGACGGGGTGCTCGACGTCTTCCTGGCCGAGGCCAGCGGCATCGTTGTCCAGGCCGAGAAACTGGCGGGTGCCTCGGCCTACGACACCGCGTTCGCCCGCAGCCGGGCGATGACGCGCCGGCAGGCGCCCACCGTAGCCGGGGCCGAACCGGCTGACAGTGAGCGCCCAGCGAGTCGCTGGTGAACCACTGGCGAGATCATTCGGCGGTGACGGCCTGGCTGGTGCCGCGGGCGGCGTCAGAGCCCTATGACAGCGTGACCGCCCCGAGCAGCACGCGGTGGTCGGAACACAGGCCGCCAGGATTGGTGGCACACGTCGTCGGAGGTGCGAGTGAGTCACCCGAGTAGGTGCCGGTGATCTTGTCTTCTCTGGCAAAGATCATGTCGAGCTTCGTCCCGGTGCCGCACGCCCCCTTGGAGTCCGGCGTGCTGACGGTGAGCTCACCGTAGCCGGGGCAATCGTTCGGATCCGCATCGTCCAGTTCGCGATAGCGCCCGGTGTTGCCGCGGTTGTTGGGGGTGTTCAGGGTGGAGGAATAGTAACCGTCCAGCCGCGCTGAGTTGGGCTGGAGATTGAAGTCACCCGCGATGACCACGGTGTCGCCGTTGGCATGATATGCCTCGAGCTTTCGGAGTACGGCGTTGAGCTGGGACGACCGATAGGCGTCGACGTACGTGGTGTGCGTGCTGCAGAATCGCAGGCGGGGGCGTGCCTCCAAGGGAGCGCACAGCATTTTACGCTTCTCGGTCTTGCCGTCGTCGGGAAGAGAGATCCTCTCCGCGGCTCCCAGGGGTTGTTTGCTGAAAATGGCGTTCCCGTAGTCCTTACCACTGCACGGCCCGCCTGATGTGGCGGGGTACGTGACGACGAATCGGGCGAAATTGGCGCCGTCGGCCGGCCAGCCGGCGTTTCGGAGGCCGGTCACCAGCGCCTGGTACTGGTTTATGCACAACTCGTTGAATGAAACGAAGCTCGCGCCTCGGGCGACGATGGAGGCCACCGCCGCTCGGACCATGCCGTTGGTGGCGGAGCCGTGATTCAAAGTGTTGCCGGCGACGTTCCAGTGCCAGACGGTGTAGGACTCCGCAGAGGTGGAGGCCTTCGCCGTACCGGGCACGGTCAGTGCCGTTAAGGCCGATGAAACCATCACCGCGGCAAAGCGCATCAGAAACCGCATGGACTCTCCCAGAAGTAGTTGATCGATTAGCTCGTCCTGGCTCGGCCCCGGGAAGATGACGTCCCCACAGCCACAGACCGCGAAGATCTCACCTTGCCGGCCGGATAAGGAGCACGTTGCCCAGCGTGCGCTGTCCGGTGGCGTCGGAGGGACGGTTGACGATGCCGCCTCCCGCCGTCGCCATGACGCTGGAGCCGCCGCCGTCGAGGTTCATGGCCTCCACAGCGCCTAGGCGCTTCATCAGCTCGCCGGCCTGCGCGATGCCGAGGCCCTCGCTGTAGCCGTCCCTTCGCCCGTCGACGACCACGAGCATCAGGCGGCCCTGGTCGTCCATGCCGATCATCGACCGTGGGTTGCCGCGGACGGTCCAGTTGTAGGTGAACGTCTGATCCGTGCCCTCGCGGATCACGCCGTCCGCGGCGGCGTTGACCGACACCCGGCCGTCGCGGACGAGGGCGGGACCGACCTGGAGGATGGTGGTGCCCCGGGTGAGCGGGACGCGGCGGCCCCGGCTGTCCTCGACCCGCTCGGTGACGGTCACCCTGCGTCCCGGAATGACATGTGCGAGGAGCCAGTCGGCGCTGTCACCGATCGCCTGGATGGTCGAGCCGCCCGGAGGCACGGCGGCGCCGCGCGTGGTGTTCACCGCGAGCACCCTGCCCCTAGCATCCAGTACGGCTTCCGCGCCCGCCCCGGCTGGAGGGGCGCCCCACTCAGGGGTGAAGCGGACCAGCTCCCCGGCGTCGGTGCACTTGAAGTCGTGCTGAGGCCTCTCGGTGGGCAGGTCGCCGCCGACGCCGCCGCAGTTCCAGATCTCGCCGGGGATGCGGTTGACGCCGTCGAGCTCGATGGAGTCACCGCCCGCGCGGAGCGTCAGGTGGGCGGTGTAGGCGTCGGCCTCCACCCGGCGGCCGCCGTGCGTGATCTTGATGCTGCCGCGTCCCTGGGTGGCGCTGCCGATGAGCTTGCCGTCTTTGACGTACAGGCCGGTGGGGGAGTTGTTCAGGAACCACTGCGCGTTGACGCCCGCCACCGCGCCCGTTGAGGCGATGAGGTCGGTGAGCGTCTCCATGCCGTTCAGCGTGGGCCCGAAGTCGGTGTCCACGGTGCCGCGGAAGCGACGGAAGTCGACGCGGAGGACGTGGACCTTCTGCGGCGCCCCGGCGTCGGTGCCGTCCTGCGCGGTGTAGCGGGCGCCGCCCGCAAAACCGGCCCCCCTGATCCGCGCCAGCTCGGTAGCGGCTTCGGCGGCGGTCGCGTACCGTCCGACGCGGACGATCCAGCCGAGCACGCCTCCAGGGTGATCGGCGAAGGCGGGCAGACCGACCTGCTCAATGCGGGGTTCGAAGCCCTTCTCGCGCAGCGCCGCGGTGACCCGGTCGGCGATCTCCCGGGAGCCCAGCCCCGTTCCGGCCCGGTTGAGCGGGCCGTCGATCGTGGCGGGCAGGTACACGTGGACGGTCCAGAAGTCGTCGGCGTCCTCCGCACCGAGCGTGAGCTGCGTCAGCGTCACGCCGGGCGTCACGTTCACGGGTTCGGAAGATGACGCGGCCGCGGTGGCCGGGGCCGTGGCCACCAGCGCCGCGACTGCCATGTGAAAGGGGAGAGCCTTGCGGTACATGTGTGTATCACTCCATAGGAGACGGGTTACTTCACTGCGCCCTGGGTGAGACCGGCCTGGATCTGCCGCTGGAAGATCACGTAAACGACCAGCATCGGCACGATCGCGATGGTCAGCGCGGCGAACAGCGCACCCCAGTCGGCCTGATTCCCGGCGGCGGTGGAGATGCTCGCGATGCCCTGCGGAAGCACCCACTTGTCCTCGGCGTCGCCGGGCAGCAACACCAGCGGCAGCAGGTACTGGTTCCACTGGCCGAGGATGTTGAAGATGGTCACGCTCACCAGGGCGGGCCTGGCCATGGGGAGCATCACCTGGAAGAAGGTCCTGGCGTGCGAGCAGCCGTCCATGAACGCCGCCTCCGCGACGCTGGTCGGCAATGTCTTGAAGAAGGCGGCCAGGAAGAAGACCGTGAACGGCAGCGAGTAGGCGATGTAGACGAGCACCAGGCCAGTGTGGGTGCCCAGCAGGCCGAGGTTCTTCACGACGAAGAACAGCGGGACGAGCGCCAGGAACACCGGGAAGGTGAGGCCGGAGACGAACATGTAGTAGATGAACCGGTTGCCGCTGAAGGTGTAGCGCGCCAGCACGTAGGCGGCCATCGAGCCCAGCAGCATGGTGCCGGCCACCCCGAAGAAGACCACGATGGCGCTGTTGAGGATGAACCGCCCGACGCGGGCGGTGTCCCAGGCGCTGACCCAGTTGTCCCAGCGCAGCGCTGAGGGCAGGGTGAACGGGTCGCCGAACAACTCGGTGGTGCCTTTGAAAGACCCCAGAAGGGTGATCAGCAGCGGGGCGATGACCACCACCGCCCACACCGCGAGCATGATCTGGGCCAGGACGTTGAGTGCACGGGGACCCATCAGTACTCCAATGACTCGCGCCGGGTGAGGCGCATGGTCAGCGCACTGATCGACATGATGATGAAGAACAGCACCACGCCCATGGCGGAGGCGTAGCCGAAGGTGTAGTTGCCGAAGGCGTGCTGCCAGACCTGCAGGCCGAGGACCGAGGTGGCGCCGTCCGGCCCGCCGTTGTTGATCGACAGCACCTGGACCAGTGCGAAACCGTCCAGCACCACGATGCCGAGATAGACCCAGGCCACCTGTACCGTGTTGCGCAGCAGCGGCAGGGTGATGCTGAAGAAGACGCGGAAGCGGCCCGCGCCGTCGAGTTCGGCCGCCTCGTAGATCTCCGTGGGGATGGCCGCCATGCCGGCCGAGAACAGCACCATGTAGAAGCCGACACCGGCCCAGATCATCACGCCCATGATCGACCAGAGAGCGAGGGAGGGATTGGTGAGGAAGCCCAGCGGCTCCAGGCCGAGACCGACGATCACCCGGTTGAGCACGCCCGACTCGTCGGGCCTGTAGACCAGCTGGAACAGCACGCCGACCGCGGCGAGCGACAGCACCTGCGGGAAGAAGAACACCACACGGTAGAACGCCGATCCCCGTAGGCCCGTCCTTCGGCGCCCGCCCACGTTGAGGAGGAAGGCGAAGGTCAGGGCCAGACAGATGGTGATCAGAGGGACAGCAAGCAGCATCTGCCCGTGGTTGCGCAGGGCCTTCCAGAACATGTCGTCCTGAAATATCCGGAAAAAGTTGTCGAGGCCCACGTAGTTGGCCCGCGCCGACACCCCACGCCAGTTGGTCAGCGCGATCTGGAACGCCTGCAGGTAGGGCCCGATCACGAGGACCGCGTAGATCAACACCGGTGCCGCGAGGAAACCGGCAATGAAGACGGGTCTGCCGCGTCGCATGATCAGCGCTGGTACTTCTTGATGGTGGAGTCGGCCTTGATCTCGTCGGCCTTCTTCTGCATGCGCCGGGTGAACTCGGCCGCCGTGACCCGGCCGTACATCAGCGCGTTGGTCGCGTCCCTGATCTCGTACAGCAGAGGCTGGTACCAGCCGTTCCACTTCCACGTGATCAGGGCCTTGGCCGCTCCGGCCGTGGCCAGGGCCTGCTGGCTGACCAGGGTGCCGGGAGACAGGTCCAGCCCGTCGGCGGCCCCGGGCACGGTAGTGAGCCAGCCGCTGGCCCGGGTGTAGGCACGAGCGCCCTCCTTGGAGACCATCAGGCGCATGAACTCCTGCGCGGCGGCGGTGTTCTGCCCCTTGGCGGCCACGAGCATGGCGCTGCCGAGGAGGGCGTGGACGGCCGCGATCGGGAGCGCGTCGGAGGAGGTGATGCTCGGGGTGGGCATCATGGTGTACTCGAAGCCCTCGGGCGTTGACTTTTTCTGCTCGCTCTCCAGCCAGTCGCCGCAGGGGTAGAAGGCGAGCTTGCCCTGGTTCTGCCGCAGTTGCACCTCGGTGTGGATCAGACCTTCGAAGCTTTTGTCGGAGAACCGGCCGCCGATCTCGGCCCACGCCTCGGCGGCTTGCCTGACCGCGTCCGCCTCCCAGGCACCGTCTTCGAGGTTGTCGATGGCGCGCAGGAGATCCAGGCCGCCGATCTTCGCGGCGGAGGTGAGGATGACCTCGGCCTGGTAGTCCGCCGCATTCTTGCCGGCGAAGCCGTACGGTGTGACGCCGGACTTCTTGATCTCCTCGCACAGCTGGATGAAGGCGTCCCAGGTCGCGGGAGGCTGCAGGCCCAGCTTGGCGTTGTACCAGATGCCGAAGGAGCGCGCGACGAAAGAGATCGTGTACGGCACGCCGTCCACAAGGGTGCTCTCATAGGAACCGGGGAGGAGACTGTCCTTGATCTTCTTGCTGGGGTCGTCGATCGAGGGCGCGTTGTAGAAGTCGGTCAGGTCGAGGACCTGGCCGTCCTGGACCAGGGCGCCGAAGCTGAGCGCGTCCGCACCGGCGTTGTCGATGAAGTCGGGCGGGTTCCCGCCGACGAAGCGCGGCTGCAGCGTTTGCGACATGCGCTCGGACATGGTCCGCTGGATCTGGACCTTGGGGAACTTGTTCTGCAGCAGGGGCTCGACGGCGTCGCCCAGGTAGTTCGGGCTGCCGCCCTTGAAATAGGCGAGCTCGACGCTTCCTCCGTCCGGCACGCCGAAGGGGTTGTCCGCGGTGATCTTGCCCGCGGGTGCTTTGGCGGGCGCGCTGGTGTCCCCACCGCCCATGGCGCAACCGCTGAGCAGGCTCGCACCGAGCAGACACAGCGCATGGCGCCGGGACGGCTGTGAGCTGATGTGCATATCTCCTCCCGGGGAGAGGAACGGGTGCCCGCAGCCTAGAAGCGCTCCCGGCTTAATTCAATCCCTAAGTTGTCTAATTATTTGCGTTACGATCCTGTCATGTATCTGGACAACTCACTGCCTCCGGCAGGAGTCGCGGTCTTCTACACGGTGCTGACGCAGGGACCGGTCAGCCGCCGGCACGTCGCGCGTCACCTGGGCCTGTCCATGACAATGGTCGCCAAGGTGACGCGTCCGCTGATCGACGCCGGTTACCTGGAGGAACTTCCCGACAAGGAGCGCACCGGGCCAGGCGCGGGCCGTCCGGCCAGTCCGCTGGCGGTTCGGACCCATCGGGAGCGGATCGCCGGCATCAAGGTCACCGTCAATGAGTTGACCGGTGTGACCACCGACCTCACCGCGCAGATCCGCGAAGAGGAGCGCGTGCCGCTCCCCTCGTGCACGGTGCACGAAGTCATCGCGGGCATCGGCACGCTGCTGGACAAGCTGGGCGGCGGCATCACCAGACTGGGCCTGTCCGTGCCCGGCGACGTGGATCGCCGAGCGGGACTCGTGCGCCACGCACCCATGCTGGGCTGGCACGACGTGCCCCTGGGCGACCTGGTGGCCACGATCACGCGCCTGCCGAGTGTCAGCGTGGAGAACGACGTCAAGGCGCTGACAGCGTCGGAGCACTGGTTCGGCGTGGGCGTCGGCGCCACCTCGCTCGTCCTGGTGACCGTCGGCACCGGCATCGGCTGCGGGCTCATTCTCGGCGGCAGCCCGCTGGGCGGGGCCTACGGAGTGGCGGGCGAACTCGGGCACGCGACCGTCGAGCTCGGCGGCAAGCCGTGCTACTGCGGCGGCTCCGGCTGCCTGGAGACCATCGCCTCGACCGACGCCATCGTCTCGGCCATTCGCCAACAGACCGGCGAGGCGCACCTGACCCTCGAGCAGGCGGTCGCCCACGCCAGGTCCGGTGACGCCGCCGCTCGGGAGGTCTTCGAGAAGGCGGCCAACGCCGTGGGCGTCGGCATCTCAACAGTTGCCAACCTCCTGGGTCCCGAACAGATCGTGGTCACCGGGGAGGGGTTGGCCGCCGCCCGCGATCTGATGGAGCCCGCAGTGCGTACGGCTTTCGCCACGCAGACGATAGGTTCAGCCGCGCGCGCCAGGCTGACGGTTCGCGAGACGTCCTTCCCTGACTGGGCGCGCGGCGCCGCCGTCATCGCCATCCAGGACCTCATCACCACCAGCCGCTGAGCCGTACGAAGAGGAATCACTCGTCACTCGGCACGGATCGCCGTCACCGCTTCCCGGCGGGCCGGGCTCCACACGCTCAGATTGCCGCGCTGATCCGCGGCCACTGGGGGCGTGGAGCCCTGCAGCCCCTTAGCGACGTCACTTATCACGAGGACGCCTGTAAATCCCGCACCGGCACCGCGTCACGGTGGCAGGAAGGAGCCACCGGCCAGGCCTGATCGGTGGAACGGGTGACCCCGTAGGCGGTGGCGGCCAGATCGGCTGACAAGCCGGTCAAGACCGCCACACCGGCGACAGCGAGGCCCAGCAGGGCGGTGAAGGAGAGCGCCGCAGCGGTGTTATGAGGACGGACGACCACTAAGAGTAGGGCTCGCATACCGTGAACGACACGCTCCGAGTGGCCCTCGTGGGGGTCAGCAGGTGGTAGACGATCGTGTGCCGACCGGCCTCGAAGGCGCCAAAGGGTTCGCGCCGGTCCTTGGTCGTCGTGGTCACCCAGCCCGTCTTCCGCCCTTCGTCCTGGCCGTCCACCACCCAACGGTAGGTGTACTCCACCTGCTTGCAAGGCGGAGATCCCTGTGTGACCGGGACCTGGTGGCCCAACGTCAGCTCGGCATGCACCCGCCGGGCGCCATAGGTCCCCCGATGCTCGCCCTACACCTGCCTGCACCAGTCCGCGCTCGTCAACACGCTGCTGCTTCAACAGGTCCTCGCCGAACCGGCCTGAGGGAAGAAGCTCACCGAGGAGGACCGGCGCGGGCTGACCGCGCTGTTCTGGTCGAACATCAACCCGTACGGCACCTTCCGCCTCGACATGGACGACAGCTCGACCTCGTGCTGTCCCCGGCCGTGCCCAAACCGCCCGGTGCCACAGACCGTCGGCTTCGCGCCGAGGAGTCAGCGTCGTGACGCTTTGGGCGACACCGACTGCCGCGGCGTCAGGGGCTGGCAGGTCAGGGCCGGCGTCCGATGAAACACAGGAACTCCGTCTGGGCATCGGCGCCCTCGGGCACCGGGGTGCTCGGGTCGAACGCACCTGTGGCCAGGAGCCCCGCATGGTGCTGGATCAACGCTTGGTGGGTGCGAGCGACAGCATCAGAGTCGAGGACCTCGTCGCCGCCGGTGGCGCGGGCCAGGTCCCACGTGTGTCCCAGCATCTCCAGGGAGCCGATCACGTCGGCGGCGTGCTCCACCGGGACCGGCCCGAGCGGGCCGCCGGGCAGTCGCCGCGAGGCCAGCGCAGGGTCGCGGAGCATCGCCAGCATGTCGTCACGGCAGGCGGTGAACGCCACCGCCAGGTCTGCGCCGGCTTCCACAGCCGGCGCATCAGCCATGGGAGAAACCGCGACGCCATGTGCGGCGCTCGGCGGGGTCCTATGGACCAGGGCCAGGATGCCGCGGTGCCCGTTGATGACGTGCGCGACCACGTCGCGGGCCGTCCAGCTCTGACAGGGACTCTTCGCCTCCCACAGGTGGTCGGGGGTGGCCCTGATCCGGGCCAGGAAGCTCTCTGCAAGTTGGGCGTAGCGATCTGCGATAGACATGAAGGAATTCCTGTTGTTTGACATGGGGGTGTGAGCGCCTGCCCGGTGAGTCATCGGGGTTCGAGATCTCGGAGGACCTCGTCGAGGCGGTGCATGACGATGGAGCGCCAGCCGCCGCCCATGAGCGTGCGGGCGCGCTGCTGGAGTGGGTTGTCGGGGTCGAAGCCCTCGTGGGCGAGGAAGAGCCGGGTGCCGCGGCCCTCGGACTTCAGAGTCCAGGTGATGGTCCAGTCTGCACCGTTGGGGTTATCGGGGTCGGCGTCGCGCCAGCCGATGCGCAGCATGCGTTCGCACTCGAAGGCCAGCACCTCGGCCTGGATGGCGCCGGAGAAGCCGGTGCCCGGCATAGCCTTAGCCTGCATGGTGTAGCGGTGGCCGACCTCCAGGCGGAAGTCGCCGGGCATCAGCCATTGGGCGATCAGCTCAGGCTCGGTCAGCGCCCGCCACACCTTCACTGGCGGATGTGCCAGGAATTGGTCGACTCGGACGGCGGTCAGATCGTCATCGGTCACGACTCATCACCGTCCAGCGAATCGAGGAGGTCGCGAAGCCCGGTGAGCTTCTCCCTCCAGAACCGCTCGAACGGATTCAGCCACTCCTGCACCTCATACAAGGCGGCGCCCTCCAGACGGTAGAGCCGCTGCCGTCCTGCCCGGGCCTCGCTGACCAGCCCGGCCTCCCGCAGCACCCGCAGCTGCTCGGAGAAGCTCGGGCGGGCCATGGCGAAGTGCGAGGCGAGTTCGTTGACCGACTGAGGCCCGGCATCCCGCAGCAGCCGCAGAACCTCTCGGCGTACTGGGCTGGCCAGAGCCGCGAACACCCGCTCCTCGGCGCTCGTCTCGACGGGGGGCATCGGGGTCAGAGGCCCGAGGAGGCCGGTGCGGAGAGAACGAAGCTGTTGCCGTCCGGGTCTGTGAGGGTGACCTGGCGGCCCCAGGGCAGATCCGTCTGGCCCTGGACAGCAGCACCGGCCTTCAGCAGTTCAGCGCAGTCGGCATCCAAGTCGGACGTCTCCAGGATGATGCCGGTCGCGCTGCCGGGGGTGAAGCCCTGCTCGGCAGTGGCCAGCGTGAAGCTGGTCTGGGCACCCTTCGGGGCAACCTGGAGCCATCGCACCGGGCCCATCTGCTGGTCAACGACTACCTCGAAACCCAGTACGGCGACGTAGAAGTCCTTCGCGCGGTCCTGGTCGGAAACAGGCACCGTGACGATCTTGGTGTGCGTGATGTTCATGCCCTCACTATAGGTCATAGGTAGGAAATTTCCTACCTATGACGTCGATCTGCCGACTCGATCGAACGTGGCGGTGGCGTCCAGGCCGGTGACGGCGAAGCGGCGTACCAGGCTCATGGCGCCGGCGGTGTCCCAGCGGGCGCGATTCAATAGCCGCTGGGTGGCGGCGGGAGAGCGGTCCCCGGCGTGCTCGGCGATCGTCCATCCGTTGCGTTTGGGCAGGCCGGACATGACGGCGCGGATGTATCTGGCGGCTTGGAGGCGGGGTTCGATGCGGGTGAACATCGGCGCCAGCGCGTGGGCAGGTCGTTCATGTTCCGTTGCACCCGCCGGGCCTCTAGGATGGCTCAGCAGCCCCTTTGGATCTTGTACTCGTCACACAGTCATGATCACGAGCGGCTGCTCTTGTTGTGCCTGCTTCCGTTCACAAGATCGCATCGGCCCCTCTCGCGTACGTGCTGTAACGCTGGTTCGGAGGCAGCCACCGACCCGAAATCCCGCGTCTTCACGGATGTGCCGCCGTACCAGGCCGAGCCAGCCGGTGCGCGGCCAGGAGCGACGCCCAGCTCAGACCGAGCGTGATGGCGATGGCGAAGGCGACATTGGCCACCCGGGAGCCCTGCGACACGAAGATCGAGATCCAGGCCGCCAGAAAGAGCGCGCCGGTCACCGTACTGAAGGCTGCCCAGCCGCGGCGGCCGACTGCCGCGAACCACCGGCTGAATGTGAAACACGCGGCGATCAGCGCGAGAAAGGCGATCCCGGAGACGAGGAAGTGCGCCATCCCGTGCGTGCTCATGCTCGTGGGCGGGCCGAGGGGCGTGCCCGGCGGGAAGCCGTCAGCGGGGTCGGCGGAGAAGAGGGCGGCGGCGACCATGCCGGCGCCGAGGACGCCGATCAGCCGCGGCCCCCAAGCGCCGCCCCGTCCCGCCGGATCCCGCACCCGGTGCAGGCCCACCGCTCCCGCCACGAAAAGCAGGCCGCTGACCGCGAAGTTGGCGATCTGGACCCATCCCAGGTCACCGTTGCTCAGCATGCTGGCCGGATGCCGGCTGATGTCGAACCCGTCCCTGGTGAGCATCTGTATCAGGACCACGACGATGTAGAGCGGGCCGGCGACGATGCCGCACATCAGCAGCGTCCGTGCCGCTCCGCCGGCCGCCGTGGTGGTGAGGTTGTCGGTCATCGGTCTACTCCTCTCATGAGAACGGACGACTCAGTGCGTGGCGGGTCAGCTGTTAACATCGCTGCCGGTCCCGGGAGCGTAGTGCTGCACGGCGAACGCGACGGCCGTGGCGAGGTCGTCGTCGCAGGTACCCCACGCGGCCTGGACCGCGCGCCCCCAGGCGTGCAGCTGGCGGTGGCGAACGCCTTCTCCCCGGGCATGTCCTCCGAGGTCGCGGGGCCGAACGTGACGCCGCGCAGGAACAGGTCGAGGCCGACCGCCTGGCTGCCGATCTCCCGGTGGGTGGCGTTTATCTGGTTGACGATGTCGATCATTCGCCTTCTTCCTCTTCGTCGTTCGAGTCCGGTCGTCGCTCCGCGGACGGCGTCTCGTCAAGCGGGTGGCGACGCTCGCGCCGGGCGCGCGCGAGTTCGGTGCCCAGCGTGTCCAGGTGCCGGCTCCAGAACCGGCGCAAACGCTCCAGTCGGATGCCGACCTCCTTGGGGTGGTACGGAGCCGGCGCGGCAGGGGTGCTGGGCTGCCGACCGCGCTGCGAGCATGTCGAGCGCGCACGGAGTAACAATCTCAGTTGATACTTATATAAGTCAAGGTGAATAAGGCGGCGCGGGTTCTCCCTGCGACCTCGGCCGGAACGCTCGACTTTTGACCGGGCCAAGAAGCCCTTCACGGGGCGACCTCCCGGTCCGCGAATCGGATCGGCCCATCCCGCGTTCGTGCTGGTCACAAGGCGAATGGTGACTGCCGTACTAGACCGTCCCGTTATGATCACCTACACCCTCACGGGGTCCGCAAGCATGCCAGCCCGCTCTAGCCAAGATCGGGCGTCTCGGGCAGGCGCTTGGTGTTCCTACACGTCAGTAGAGTCCCGGAGGACCCCGGGACAGGTGTGATCAGAAGTAGCCAGGGGCCTCGGCCCGGCCGCGGAAGGCCCACCAGCTGAAGGCCTGGTAGCTGAGCATGACGGGGAGGAGGATGACGCCGAAGGCGGTCAGTGTCTCCAGGGTGGCGGTGTCGGCGGCGACCTCGGTGAAGGTGAGGCTGTGCCGCGGGTCGGCGCTGGAGACGAGCATGTAGGGGAAGGTCGATAGCCCGGCCAGCGGGACAGGCAGCGCGACGGCGGCCGCGGTGGCGGTGAAAGCGCGTCCCGGCCTGCCGTGCCGCAGCGCCGTACGGCCGGCCAGGGGCAGGAGCGTCAGCAGCGCGGTCGTCGCGGTCGCCACGAGCGGGTTCGGCGGCCGCACACCGAGCGCGAAGCCGGCGGCGAAGGTGACGACCACGGCAGCCGCCGACCAGGTCAAGGCGCTGCGCGCGACCGATTCCGCACGACCGGCCACCTCGCCTGTGGCGCGCAGGGCGAGGAACGCGCCGCCGTGCCCGATGAGGAGCAGCACGCCGGTCACCCCGGCCAGCAGCACGAACGGGTGTAGCACGTCACCGGGCGAGAGGACGAATCCGTGGCCGCCGCGCAGCGGGACACCGGCCAGCAGCAGCCCGATCAGCGTGCCCATCAGGAACGCGGGGATCGCGCCGCCGGCGACGATGAGTACGTCCCACACGCGACGCGCGGCCGCGCCCCGGGAACGACCGCGTAGCTGGACGCCGGCCTTGCCCGCGACCAGACCGATCAGAAGCAGGACCACCAGCGGATACAGGCCCGACAGCAGGGTTCCCTCCAGCAGTGGGAACGCGCCGAACAGCACGCCGGCGGCTGCGACCAGCCACACCTCGTTGCCGAAGAAGTACGGCCCGAGCGCTGCCAGGGCCTGGCGGCGGCCGCCCTCGTCCCTGCCTGCCAGGGGAAGCAGCAGTTGCACGCCGTAGTCGAAGCCGGCGAGCACGAAATACCCGGTGAGAAGCAAGCCCAGCAGCGAGAGCCAGAAGAGTTCCATGACGGTCCTTCAGAATGCAGGTACGGGTTCGGCGGCCGGTTCGGTGGGCGCGGGATCCAGCCCGCGGCGGACGGTGCGCGCGATCAGGACCCAGTTGGTGACGGCCAGAGCGCCGAGCACGACGACGAAGGCGGCCAGCGAGCTGATCATCATGGTCCGGGCCAGGCCGGGCGACAGGGCTTGGGCCGTGGTGAGCTGGCCAAACACGATCCAGGGCTGCCGGCCGATCTCGCGGGAGATCCAGCCGCCGACGGAGGCGACGAAGGGCAGCGGAATGAGGATCGGCAGCAGCCGCAGCAGCGGCCCGACGGGCCGCAACAGCAGGACCACGCCCATGATCAGAACCCAGAGCAGGTAGATCGGCCCGCGGTACGGCCCCGGCTCGTTGAACAAGAAGCCACCGAAATACTCGCCGGCCGGGTAGGCGGTCAGCGCGACAGCGACCACGGCGGGTGTCCGGCGCCGCAGCAGCGGTTCGCGGAAGACGACCAGGAAGGCCGCGAGCGCGAGGATGCCCAGCAGGTAACCGAGTCCGATCATGACGTACTGCCCCCACAGGACCCAGCCGGGCTCGTCCATCATCGCCAGCTTGGCCGGTTGCGTGGCGGCGATGATCGGGTATTGCAGGCCGCCGGCGGCGTAGAGGGGGAAGGTGGTGACGGCGGCCACGAGGACGCCGGTCCGCAGCGGACCGCGGAAATTCTGCCTGCCGCGACGCAGGTGGTGGGCGCTGACCCCGGCGATGAACAGGCCGCCGGTCAGGAGCGCGGCGAGACTCACGTGGGCCAGCGCCACCAGCGCGCTCGGATTGGTGAGCAGCGCGCCGAAGTCGGTCAGGTAGGCCACGCCGTCCCTGACCACCGAACCGACGGGGGCCTGCATATAGCCGTTGGCGACCAGCACCCAGAAGGCGGAGGCGTAGGCGGTGGCCGTGACCAGCCAGATCAACGTGACGTGCAGCCCAGGCCGCAGACTGTCCCAGCCGAAGATCCACATGCCGAGAAAGGTCGACTCGGCGAAGAACGCGATGAGCGTCTCCAGAGCCAGCGGGGCGCCGAAGACGTTGCCTGCGTAGGTGCCGAGGCCGCTCCACACCATGCCGAACTGGAACTCCATCACCAGACCGGTGACGATGCCGAGCGCGTAGTTGATCACATAGATCTGGCCCCAGAACCGGGTCATCCGGACCAATGCCGCACGCCGTACGCGATCCCGTTCCCGCAAGGAGCGCGTCTGCATGATCGCGACGAGTGGCACGAGGCCGAGGGTGAGGATGACGAACAGCCAGTGCACGCCCGTCGTGACGGCGAACTGCAGGCGGGCCAGATCCAAGGTGTCCACGAAGACGACCCTAGAAAGGCGGGCTATATGCTGTCCAAGACCAGTGTTCTCATAAATTCATAGCTGTAGAGGCATAATGGATCTGCTGTCGCTCCGCTACTTCCAGGCTGTGGCCCGCCACGAGCACATCAGCAAGGCGGCAGACGAGCTCCGCATCGCCCAGCCCTCACTTAGCCGGACCATCGCGCGGCTGGAGGCCGATCTGGGCGTGCCCCTGTTCGACCGGCACGGCAGACGGATCCGCCTCAACCGGTTCGGCGCCGCGTTCCTGCGCCGGGTGGACAGAGCTCTGGTCGAGCTGGACGACGCCAGGCGCGAACTCACTGACGCCGCCGGCCTCACCCACGGCAGCGTCTCGCTCGCCTCGGAAGCGCTGCTCACGATCACCGAACCGGTCAAGAGCTTCATCGCCGAGCATCCAGGCGTCGCCGTACGTCTCTTTCAGGCGGCACCGGAGGTCATGGCCGGGCGGCTGAGCGAAGGACAGGTCGACTTCTGCCTGGCCTCCGAGGTGCTCGACGGGCCGGGGCTGGGCCGTGAGGAGCTGGTGCGCGAGGAGGTCCTGCTCGCCGTGCCGCTCGGGCACCGCCTCGCCGGCCGGCGGGAGGTGACCATGGCCGACCTCGCGGGCGAACCCGTCGTCACCACCCGGCCGGGGTACTGGCAGCGGAGCCTGGCCGAGCGGCTGTTTTCCGAGGCCGGGCTGGAGCTGGTGGTCGCCTGTGAGATCGACGAGGCGACCGCGGCCATCGAGATGGTCAGCGCCGGGCTTGGCGTGGGGTTCTTGCCCGCGTGGTATCTCCGCTCGCCGCTGGCGGCATTGCGGGCGCCGTTCTCTCCCGTACGGCTGGCCGCTCCCGGCGCCGAGCGGGTACTGCGGCTGTTCTGGCGGGAGGGGGCCTATGTGTCCGAGGCGGCCCGCCGCTTCCGCGACCACCTGACCGCCTCGCTGATGGCGGCTTAGGCCTGTGATCTGCGGCGATAGCGGTCAAGCCCGATGACACACGCGATTTGATGATCTGTACAACCTGGTCTGCGATCCGGCGTTCCTATCCGAGGAGTGGCGACGCGTCTCGACGAACACCGGCGCGCAGACGGCCGGGATCGACGGGCTGACCGTGGCCGCTATCGATCCTGCCGGTCTCCTGCGGGGTTCGGCCCAACCGCCGCGCCCAGGACGCGATCGAGGAGATCGTCAATCTGGCCCGGCGTGGTTACCACGTCGTGCTGGAGGCCGGCATCGAGGCGTGTTGATCAGATCGATCATGCTGCGTTGATGGAACGGATCCGCTTGAGGATCTCCGACAAACGCGTGCTGGCGCTGGTGAAGGCGTTCCTCAAGGCCGGGGTGATGCACCACGGCTTGTTCAAGGACAGTCTCACCGGCGCTCCCCAGGGCGCGATCTTGTCCCCGTTGCCGGCCGACATCGCCCTGACGGCACTGGATGAGCACTTCTCCAACCAGTGGCACACCCTGATGGGAACCGATTACCAGCGCACCAAGCGCAGGCGAGCCGGGCAGGGCAACTGGCGGCTGGTCCGTTACTCGACGACTTCGTCGTCATGGTGTTCGGGACAGCTGACCGGGTCGCCGAGGCCGAACGTGAAGGCTGGCTCGGCGAGGTCGAAGGACTCCAGGTCAGCCTGGCTGGCGCCGAGGAGAAGGTCCGCCAGTTCGATCGGGGCCACGGGCAGCACACGGCCGTGGACCTTGGCATCCCCACCACGCGCGGTGATCGGTGAACCCCACGAAGGTGGGCTGCCGCATGGCCCTCAACCAAGTCACCGGGGTTGGTATCCGCTGCGACGTCACGAAATGATCAGCGGCGAGGCCGGTCGTGAGCCCGACGCGTTCTTGGAGCCATGAGCACGTAACCAAGTCTGGTGCCGGGGGCGGTCGA
>NZ_SMKP01000115.1:0-33286 GCF_004349015.1 Nonomuraea diastatica | reverse complement strand
CCCGCCGGGGACGGCGTCGCCCTCCCCCTCCCCCACCCAGAGCGGCGACGAGGAAGAGTGCGCCGATCTCGGCCCGTTCCCCCAGGACTTCGTCAACATCCGCCAGGTCCAGCCGGTCAACGAGGCGCGGATCGGCAGGGACGGCTCCCGCGGCTCGTTCATCTCCCGCTGCGGCACCAACCAGAACCGCCACAACAACCCCGACAACTTCATCGTCGCGCCCGGCGTGAGCAACGGGGCGCACCACCTGCACGACTACGTGGGCAACCTGTCGACTGACGCGTTCTCCACCGACGAGAGCCTGGCCGCCGCGGGCACCACCTGCCGGCTGGGCGACAAGTCCACGTACTTCTGGCCCGTGATCAGGGACCGCAGGTCGGACGAGAACGCCGACGACCCCGACGGCAACGTCGGCCGGCTGGTGCTGCCCCGCGCCGTGACGCTCCAGTTCCGCGGTAGCCCGGCCGGCGACGTCGTGGCGATGCCGAGATTCATGAGGATCATCACCGGTGACGCCAAGGCCGCCACGAACGGCGGCGCCAACGCCAAGGCCGGCTGGAGCTGCTCGGGATTCCAAAATCGCATAAGTCCCGACAAATACACGCTTTGCCCGCGTGGCAGTCAGGTTCTTCGTATCCTGGACTTCCCTAGCTGCTGGGACGGCCAGAACACCGACAGCGCCAATCACCGGACGCACGTGGTCTTCCCCGACCAGAACGGCGCCTGCCCTCAGGGCACTCAGGCGATCCCCCAACTCCGCATGACCCTCGCGTACAACGTCCCCCAAGGACCGTCGTACGCCGTGGACGCCTTCCCCGAGCAGAAGCACAATCCGGTCACCGACCACGGCGACTTCGTCAATGTGATGCCCGATCGGCTGATGCAGACCGTCGTCTCATGCATCAACCGGGGCCGCCGTTGCTGATCTGACATGCCCTCACGGGCACCAGCCTTCCGAGTCGCACCCTCACCCGACCTTGGAGGGAAATAGATGCTCCACCGACGATCCCCCAGGCACGCCCCCACCAAGCTGGACACCAGAAGCGTCCGGCTGGGGGCGAGCGCCTCGATCATGGCCATCCTGTTATCGGCGTTCGCGCTGACCAGGACGGAACGTGGCGTGGCGCTGCTCGGCCGAGGGGTGGGCTTCCTCGAGTTCTACGCGGGCGTGTTCGCCCTGGTGCTGCTGACCGCGACGGTCGCGCTCGGCCTGCTCACCACCGAACGCGTCTTCCTGACACCGGCCAACCGGGTCAGGGCCCAGCTCGCGCACAGAGCCACCGCGTTCATCGGGCTGGCCTACCTGATCACGCACATCACCCTCATGATCAGCCTGGGGCACGTGCCGCTGGGGGCGGCGGTCGTCCCCGTCGCCGGGCTCTACGTGGGGTTCGGCGCGCTGGCCTTCGACCTGATGGTCCTGGCCGTGATCACGGGAATGCTGAGGGGGCGCTTCGCCGTCCGGACCAGGCCATGGATGTGGCGGATCCTCCACGCCGCCGCGTACGTGGCCTGGCCGGTCGGCATCATGCACGGGCTCACCGCCGGCCGTCCGCCGGCCGGCTGGGTGGCCTGGTCCTACGTGGCCTGCCTGGCGGCGGTCGGCTCCGCGCTCTGTGTGCGGGTGCTGGCCTCGCTGCGCCGGCCGTCGATCGTGCCCGAGAGGCTCGAAGGGATGGCGGTGACGTCGCCGGCCGCCGCGGGCGTGCCGAACGAACGGCCGCAGAAGGTCGCGGTCCCCGCTGCCGGTCGGGCCGCCCCCCAGGCGGCCGCGGCGAACGTCAACGCACCCGTGAGCCTCGCCGATGCCAGGCGCAGATACCGGGAGGCCGGATGAGCCTGCCCGCGACGATTGATCAGGAGCGACCGTGATTCCGGCCCGAGTTCCCCGGGTGTTACGCATGGGTCCGGCCCGGCTCACCGCCGGGCTCGACCACTGCCGCCGACTCGACCTGCCCGCGCACCGCACGCTCCACGGGGTCGTGGAGCCGCGCGAGCTGAGCGAGCTCATCTCCCATGCCAACGACGTGGACATGCGCGGGCGTGGCGGCGCGGCCTTTCCGTTCGCGCGCAAGCTGCGGGCGGTCGCCGACGCGACGGGCACGGGCGAGAGCGTGGTGCTGGTCAACGGCGCCGAAGGCGAGCCGGCCAGTTCCAAGGACGCCATGCTGCTCACCCGTAACCCCCACCTGGTGCTGGACGGCGCGGTGCTGGCCGCCGAGGCGCTGGGCGCCCGCGAGGTGGTCATCGCCACGGCCGGTGGCGAGGTCGCCGAGGCGTCCGTCGCCGCCGCCGTGGCCGAGCGCCGGGCCGCGAACGTGTCGGGCGGTGCGGAGAGCCGCGTCCCGATCCGCGTGGTCGGGATCAAGGAGAGCTTCATCTCCGGCGAAGGGGGCGCGCTCGTCAAGGCCGTGAACGGCGAGGAGGGCATCCCGCCCGGCCGCAAGAAGCGGGCCGCGACGAGCGGTGTGGACGGGCTGCCGACCCTGCTGTCCAACACGGAGACGTACGCGCAGTTCGCCCTGCTGGCGGAGTACGGCCCCGAGAGGTACGCCGAGATCGGCACCAGCAAGGAGCCCGGCACCATCCTGCTCACCGTCAGCGGCGGCGCGGCCCAGGGTGCGGTCATCGAGGCGCCCACGGGCACCTACCTGGCCGACGTGCTCGCGCTGACCGAGGCCGAGATCGGCGACGGCGTGCTCATCGGCGGCTACCACGGCGCGTGGTTGTCCGCGGAGGTCGTCCAGACGGCCGTGCTCTCGCGCGAGGGCATGAAGCAGGCAGGAGCGACGCTCGGAGCCGGGATCATCGTCCCGCTCGGCGAGTCCACCTGCGCGCTCGGCGAGGCCGCCAGGGTGTCGGCCTACCTGGCGGCCGAGTCGGCAGGCCAGTGCGGCCCGTGCCGCCTCGGCCTGCCGGACATCGCCAGGGCCATGTACGCGCTGGTCGAGGGCACGGGTTCGGTGGACGCCGTACGCCGCTGCGTGCGCGGTGTCGAGCGGCGCGGGGCGTGCTTCCACCCCGACGGCACGGCGAAGTTCGTGTTGTCGGCGCTGGACGCGTTCGAGACCGAGATCGCGCAGCACCTGGAGCACGGGTCGTGCGGCCGGCCGATCCGCGGCGTGCTGCCGATGCCCGAGCGCGAGGCCGACCCCGAGTACCGGCTGGAGGTCGACTGGTCCCGCTGCCAGGGGCACGGGCTCTGCGCGCACCTGCTGCCGGAGTTCGTGGACCTGGACGACTACGGGTTCCCGTCGTTCAGGAACGTCCCCGGCTATCTGGCCAAGGAGGCGCGGCGGGCGGTCGACATGTGCCCGGCGCTGGCCCTGCGGCTCGCCCAGACCACCGGGAACGGCCCCACGCCCGCCGGCTCGCCCCTGCGGCTGGTCAAGGACGGCGTGCTCAAGAGGGCCGGGGCGAGCATGCCCCGGCTCACGCGCGTGAGCACCGGCCCGAACGTCTCAAGGGTCGGAGGCACGGCGGGGTGACGCACGGGTGACGAATCCGCCGGCGGCACGGCCTGCCCGCCGGGTTGCCCTCCGGTTGACGCTGCGCGGCGAACTGCGCTGCTGGCGGCATTCGCACCGACATATCCGAATTTTTCAGGAATTACCATTTCTGTCGCACATATACCGGCTCCCCGATGCCCACCATTTCGTAGAGCCGCTTGGACGTCTCCATCGGGACCCGTACGCACCCGTGGGAGGCCGGCCGGTTCGGGACTTTCGTGGAGCCGTGCATCGCGATGCCGCCGACGAAGTACAGGGAGTTGTACATCGACCCGAGCGGCCCGGTCGTCCACCCGGGCGCCCGCCGGTTGACGCGGAAGTCGCCCCCGGGCGTGACCGCGTCGCCGCAGCGCCCGTTGAGGCACCAGCGCCTCTGGGCACCGCTGGAGATGTGCGAGATCAGCGCGGGACGGTGCCCGCGGTAGACGATCAGCAACTGGTCGCGCAGCCTGACCTCGACCCGGTTCGCCGGGCCGGTGGGCACGAGCGCACGCGTGCGGAGCCGCCGGTCGAGCGCCCGCCAGACCTCCGGCCCCACCGCGCCCCGCGTCTCCATCTTGTGGCTCTTCTGCAGCGCCCAGACCGCGAACTTCGTCTGCTCGTCGTAGCGCCCGTTGATCTTGCCGAAGTAGTAGCGGCCCTGGTGCAGCCGCCGCTGGAGCTGTTCGACCTCCTTGCCGCGGTCGCCCGGCCGCAGGACCGGCGCCTTCACCTCGGCCTGCCCCACCGGTCTGGGAACGTCCCTGTCCGCCATCGCGGGTACGCCCATCAACACGGGCGCCCCGCATCCAACGGCGAAAGCGCCGATTCTCCGAAATTTTATGATCATAATTCGATGCCTACCCACATCGTCGAGAATTCACCTCATGCATGGGTTTTGTCCGGTAAAGGCAGCGAATTAACGAATCCCGCTATAAACGGGCATTCCCCGTTTATTCGACTATCGCTCCTGGCGACCGCGGGCGAAAATCGTTCGCCAACGGGCGGGCCGGCTGTCACCATGCGGTGGTATGCGGAACTGGCCCCTGTTCGACCTGTCCATCACGACGCCCCTCCTGGAGCTGCGTCTCCCCTCGCTCGACGACCTCGACGAGCTCGCAGACCGCGCCACCGAGGGTGTCCACGAGGCGGGATTCATGCCGTTCTTCTTCCCCTGGACGGACGCCGAGCCCGCCGAGCGGGCCAGGAGCACGCTGCAGTACCACTTCCGCGCGTGGGGCTCGCTCGCCCCGGAGAAGTGGTCGATCGACTTCGTGGTCGTGTACGACGGTCAGATCGTCGGCACGCAGGGCATCACGGCCACGTCCTTCGCGGTCACCCGCGAGGTCGGCACCGGCTCGTGGCTGGGGCAGCGCTTCCAGGGCAAGGGCATCGGCACCGAGATGCGCAGGGCGGTGTTGCACCTCGCCTTCGCCGGGCTGGGGGCGCGCTACGCGACGACCGAGGCGTTCGAGGACAACAACCCCTCGCTGGCCGTGACGAGGAAGCTCGGCTACCAGGAGGACGGCATCACGGTCCACGACCGTCAGGGCAGGCCGGCCGTCACCCGGCGCTTCCGCCTGGCCAGGGAGGAGTGGGCGGAGTCACCCGGTTTCGAGATCCACAACCTGGCAGCCTGCCTGCCCCTCCTCGGGCTTCCCGGCTGACGGCGTGCGGCCCGGGTTCCGGGCCGCACGGCGCGGCGCGTCAGAAGTCGAACTGGTCGATGTTGGAGGCGTCGAAGGTGAACGGCGGCCCGAGGATGACCTCGCCGTTCTTGCCGATCGTGCGCTCCCCCAGCTTGCCCGCCTTGAACGTCTCCCCCTCGGCCCCGGTGATCTGCCCCGACACCAGCGCCGCCGCCGCGTACGACGCGAGATAGCCCAGGTCCTTCGGGTTCCACAGGGCGAACTTCTCCACGGTCTCGTCCTTGACGAACTGCCGCATCTGATTGGGCGTGCCCAGGCCGGTCAGCACCACCTTGCCCTTGTACTTCGAACCCGAGATGTAGCGGGCCGCGGCCGAGACGCCGACCGTGGTGGGCGAGATGATGCCCTTCAGGTCGGGATAGGCCTGCAGCAGGCCCTGCGTCTCGGTGAAGGACTTCTGGTCGTCGTCGTCCCCGTAGGCGACCTTGACCAGCTTCATGTCCTTGTACTCCGGCTTGGCCAGCTCCTCCTTCATGAACTCGATCCAGGTGTTCTGGTTCGTCGCGTTGGCCGTGGCCGACAGGATGGCGATCTCGCCCTTGTGGTCGATCATCTCCGCGAGCAGCTGCACCTGGCTGCGGCCGACCTCTTCGGAGCTGGCCTGGTTGATGAACAGGTCACGGCACTGCGGCGCCGCGTCCGAGTCGTACGACACGATCTTGATGCCCTTGGCGCGGGCCTGCTGGAGCGGGCCGCAGACGGCGTTGGCGTCGTTGGCGGCGATGAGGATCGCGTCGTGGCCCTGCTGGGTCAGCGTGTTGATGTAGGAGATCTGGGACGACGCCGACGCGTCGGACGGGCCGACCTCCTTGGCCTCGCCCTTGAACTCCTTGGCCGCCTCGATCCCGGCCTCGTCGACGATCACTTCGTACGGGTTGTTGATCTGTTTCGGCAGGAACGCCAGCTTGATGCCCTCCTTGAGTGGCGCGTCGGGGTTCGCCGAGGGAGCGGCCGAGGAGGCGGGCGCCTCCTGGGGAGCGGCGGTGACGGACGATCTCGTGGTGCCGCCGCAGGCCGCCACGCCGAGGACGAGCAACGTGGCGACGGCGGTGAGGCGCATCGGGGTCATGGTGGTGTTCCTTTCAGG
Organism: Nonomuraea diastatica; assembly: GCF_004349015.1. NCBI lineage: Bacteria > Bacillati > Actinomycetota > Actinomycetes > Streptosporangiales > Streptosporangiaceae > Nonomuraea > Nonomuraea diastatica. Next base: position 27,002 of record NZ_SMKP01000115.1, on the reverse strand, counting down.
GCCGGCCTGATGAGGGAGACGAGGCGCGGGGTGAGCACCGACACGATGAGGAGCAGCCCGGTGACGATCGACTGGATCTCCGTCGACACGTCGCCGAGCATCAGGAGGTTGCGGAGCAGCCCGATGAGCAGCACGCCGGCGATGACCCCGCCCAGCGTGCCCTTGCCGCCGTCGAAGTCGACCCCGCCGAGCAGGACGGCCGCGATGACGGCGAGCTCGATGCCCAGGCCGTTGTCGGCGCGTGCGGAGCCGTACCTGAGGGTGAAGATGACCCCGGCGAACGCCGCGACCGTGCCGGAGACGACGAAGAGGAGGAGCTTGATGCGCTTGACCCGGACGCCGGCGAAGAAGGCGACCTGCTCCTGCGCCCCGATGGCGTAGAGCGAGCGGCCGAAGCCGGTGGCGTGCAGCACCACTCCGACGATGACGGCGAGCAGGATGAACAGCGCGATCGGGTACGGGATCGGCGTGCCGGGCACGTCGTCCACGGCCAGCGCGACGTAGCCGGGCGGGAACTGGGCGATGGCCTTGTCGCCGAGCACCACGTACGCCAGGCCACGGTAGAGGGCGAGCGTGCCGATCGTGACGGCCAGCGAGGGCAGGCCGAGCCGGGTCACGAGCAGCCCGTTGACCAGCCCGCAGACGGCGCCGACGAGCACCACGAGCGGGATGATCGTCTCTATGGCCATGCCGCCTTCCCACATGGCGCCGACGAGCGCGCTCGACAGGCCGAGCACGGAGGCGACCGACAGGTCCACCTCGGCGGCCACCACCAGCATGGTCATGGCCAGCGCGATGAGCGCGATCTCGCCCAGGTCGCTCAGGGCGAACGACAGGTTGCCGGTGGTCGCGAAGCCAGGGGTGGTGGAGGAGCCCGCCACGAACACGGCGACCAGCAACGACGCCACCAGGACGTCCCACCGCAGGGCCCTGCCCATGAGAGAGAGGCCGCCCATCAGCCCGCCACCCCCGTGGTCCCTCCGTCAGCCATGACGGCTCCTGTTCCTGAGCAGGCGGGCCACCCTCATGGCCAGCACCCGGTCGACGCTGATGGCGAGCAGGAGCAGCGCGCCGGTGATGGCCTGCTGCCAGAAGGGGTTGACGCGGAGCACCACCAGGGCGCTGCCGATCGTGGTGAGCAGCAGCGCGCCGAGGGCCGCCCCGTAGACGCTGCCGACCCCGCCGGTGATCGCGACGCCGCCCACCACGACCGCGCTGATCACGATCAGCTCCCAGCCGTTGGCCGAGTCGCCGATGACCGTCCCGAACCTGGCCAGCCAGAGCACGCCCGCCAGCCCGGCCAGGCATCCGCTGACGAGGTAGGCGGTCAGGACGCGGCGGCGCACCGGCACGCCGGCCAGCCTGGCCGCCTCGGGGCTGGAGCCGATGGCGTAGAACTCCCGGCCGCTCGGATAGGAGCGCAGGTAGTAGCCGATCAGCAACATGAACACGAGCGTGATGAGCGGCAGGTACGGCACGCCCAGCACCGACCCGTTGCCGAGCGACAACAAGGCGGGCGGCAGGTCGACGGCGTTGATCTGGCGGCCGTGCGCGATGTAGTGGTCGACCCCCTGGATCACGTAGAGGGTGCCGAGCGTCACGACCAGGGCCGGGACCCGGCAGAAGCTGACGAGGAGCCCGTTGAGCAGGCCACAGGCCGCGCCGATGGCCACCCCGAACACGACGCCGGGCACCAGGCCCCAGCCGCTCGCGAGCACGTCGGCGGTGACGAACGCGACCAGCCCCACCACGGAGCCGACGGACAGGTCGAGGTTGCGGGTGATGACCACGACCGACTGCCCGACGGCCAGCAGGGCGAGGATCGCGGTGTTGAGCAGGATGTCCTCGATGCCCTGTCCGGACAGGAAGTTGGGGTTGACCGCGCCGGTCACGGCGATGAGCAGGGCCAGGGCGATGACCAGGCTCAGCTCGCGGGCCCTGAACACCAGGTCGACCAGGCTCCTGGCGCTGCGCCCTCCGGGGGACTCCTCGGGCGGCGCGGCCACCGTGGTGGCGGGTCCGGTCACGCGGCCCTCCCGGTGGCGGCGCTCATCACGCTCTCCTCGGTCGCCTCGGCCCTGGGGATCTCGGCCGCCAGCCGGCCCTCGTGCATGACCAGCACCCGGTCGGCCATGCCGAGCACCTCCGGCAGCTCGGAGGAGATCATGAGGACGGCGATGCCCTGGCCGGCCAGCTCCGACAGCAGCCGGTGCACCTCCGCTTTGGTGCCGACGTCGATGCCGCGCGTCGGCTCGTCCACGATGAGCACGGACGGCTCCGTGGCCAGCCACTTGGCCAGCACCACCTTCTGCTGGTTGCCGCCGGACAACACGCCCACCCCGTCGGCCAGCCGGGCGAACTTCAGCTGCAGCCGCAGCGCCCAGTCCCTGGCCCGGTCGCGCTCGGCCCTGCGGGAGATCGTCGGGCCGCGGCGCAGCTCGCGCAGGCCGGTCAGCCCGATGTTGCGCTCGATCGACAGGTCCATGACGAGCCCCTGCTGGCGGCGGTCCTCGGGCACCAGGGCCAGCCCCGCGTTCATGGCGGCCGTGGGGCTGCCCGCGGGCAGGGTGACGCCGTCCACCGTGACGGACCCGGCGTCCCAGCGGTCGATGCCGAAGACGGCCCTGGCCACCTCGCTACGGCCGGCGCCGACCAGCCCCGCCAGGGCGACGATCTCGCCCCTGCGCACCTCGAAGGACACGTCGGTGAACACGCCCTCGCGGGTCAGCCGCTCGACCTTCAGCGCGACCTCGCCGACGGCCGCCTCCTCCTTGGGGAACAGCGTGGCGACCTCGCGGCCCACCATGCGGCGGATGAGGTCGTCGTGCGTGAGCCCCTCGACGGGCTCGCTGGCGATCCAGGCGCCGTCGCGCAGGGTCGTGACCCGCTGGCACAGTGTGAAGATCTCGTCCAGCCGGTGGGAGATGAACAGCAGGGCGCAGCCCTGCTCGCGCAGCGCCTCCGCGACCGAGAACAGCCGGGTCACCTCGTGGCCGGAGAGCGCGGCCGTCGGCTCGTCCATGATCAGCACGCGGGCGTCCCTGGAGATCGCCTTGGCGATCTCGACGAGCTGTTGGTCGGCGATGGACAACCCGCGCGAGGGCTGCTCGGGGTCGAGGGCCACGCCGAGCCGCCCGAACAGCTCCCTGGTCCGCGCGTGCATGGCCCTGCGGTCGATACGGCCGAGGCCGCGCCGGGGCTGGCGGCCCATGAAGATGTTCTCCGCCACGGAAAGGTCGGGGAAGAGGGTCGGCTCCTGGTAGATGACGGCCACGCCCGCCTGCTGGGCGTCGGCCGGTCCGGCGAAGCCGACCGGCTCGCCGCCGAGCAGCACCTGGCCGCTGTCGGGGCGGTGCACCCCGGCGAGCGTCTTGACCAGGGTGGACTTGCCGGCGCCGTTCTCCCCCGCGAGCCCGTGCGTCTCGCCGGCGAACAACTCGATCGAGACGTCACGCAGCGCACGCACGGCGCCGAACGACTTGCTGACGTTCGCCAAGGCCAGCGTGGGGGGAGCGGCCATCCATCCTCCCGACAACAAACGTTTTAACGGGTGGCTGTCCGGAATCTAGGCGCTGTGTCCTGCGAGCGTCAATGCCTTCCTCCAAGGTATGACGGCATTGTGATTGCTACGTTTTAATCACGTCGTGAGTCCGGCGGCTCGCAGTTCGCCGGTCACGCGGACCGCGCGGCGGCGCGAACCGGCCGACGTCACGGCGATACCGGCCGGGCGACATGCCGTGCTCCCGTTTGAAGGCGTTGGAGAAGGCGAACTCCGAGCTGTAGCCGACCCGGGCGGCGATCTCCCCCAGCACCGCGTCCGACTCCCGCATGAGCCGCGCGGCCATGGCCAGGCGCCACCAGGTCAGGTAGGTGAGCGGCGGCTGTCTCACCAGCGCCGTGAACCGCCGGGCGAAGGCCGACCTCGACAGGCCGGCCCGTTCGCCCATCTCCTGGACGGTCCACGGATGGGCCGGATCCCGGTGTACGGCGTCGAGCACCGCGCTGATCCCCGGATCGGCCAGGGCCGCCGCCCAGCCGCCGACCCGGCAGTGACCCGGCTCCGTGGCGAAGCAGGCCCGCAGAATGTAGAGCAGGAGCATGTCCAGGAGCGACGTCACGATCGTGTCGGCACCCCCGCCAGGCCGCTGGACCTCCGTGCTCAGCAGGCCGATCGCGGCGCTCAACTCGGCGTCCCGGCCGAGCGCCCCCTGCAGGTGCACCAGGTCGGGCAGGTCGGCCAGGAGGGGGTGGGCGCGGCTCACGTCGAACCGGTAACCACCGCACAACAACACCGTCGCCGCGCCCGCGCCCCCGGACGAGTCCGCGGCGAACAGGCCGAGTTCCTCCGCCAGCGGGTCGCACGCCGGCTCGGCCAGCGGGGTGGAGACCGTGTCGGCCATGGCATAGCCGTGGCCGCGAGGGAAGAAGAGCACGTCTCCCGCCGACAGCGCGATCGGCTCGCCTTCCTGCGGGAGCAGCCGGCCGGCCCCCTCCAGGACGACCTGGAATCCGGCCGATCCGGGGAGGGCAGGGAACCTCTGGCCCCACGGCGCGCGCCACTCGACGCGGGCCGCTCGGGGACGCCCGGTGCGCATGAGCGCGATCACGTCACTGAGCACGTCCATGGTCCCGAGTGTAAGACGATGACGTATGAAATACGCGCCGATGAGGCATGGGAAGTCTCAATGGGCGCTCCTACGGTTGCTTGCAACGAAAGGAGTGCTCTATGGGCATGGTTCTGGTCACCGGGGCGACCGGCACGGTCGGCAGCGAGGTGGCGCAGCAGTTGCGGGCGGCGGGAGCCGAGGTCAGGCCCCTGACTAGGGACCCGGCGGGGCGCCGTACCGGTGATCTGAGAGACCCAGGATCGTTGCCGCTCGACGGAGTGGAGTCGGTGTTCCTGGTGTGGCCGTTCGCGACGGCCGAGGGTGCGCGAGCGCTGGTCGACGCGATCGCCGCGCGTGCGCGCCGCGTGGTCTACCTCTCCTCCGCCGCTGTCCGCGGGCACGAACGCGAGGTAGAGCGGCTGATCGAGGAGTCCGGGCTGGAGTGGACGTTCCTGCGCCCGCACGTCTTCGCGGCCAACACGCTGCGCTGGGCCAGGCGGCTCAGGGCGGGAGTCGTGCGCGCGCCGTACGGACAGGCCGCCATGGCTCCGGTGCACGAGCGGGACGTCGCTGCGGTCGCCGTACGGGCGCTGCTGGAGGACGGCCACCACGGCGCCTCCTACGTGCTGACCGGCCCCGAGCCGATCACCCAGGCCGGCCAGGTGGACGTCATCGCCGAGATCGCGGGATTCCCGGCGCGCTGGGAGGAGGTCCCGCCGGCCCATGCCCGCGCGGAACTCCTGGCCGAGGGGTGGCCCGCGCCCGCCGTGGAGGAGGCCCTTCAGGCCCAGGCCACCCTGGTGACCGCTCCGCCCCCGGTCACGCGGACGGTCGAGGAGATCACGCGGAGGGCCGCCGGCACGTTCCGCGAGTGGGTCGCGGAGCACGCCGCGGCCTTCCGCGCCGCCCCTGTCCCGGCCGGCACCATGCGCGCCGCCCGGATCCACGAGTTCGGCGGCCCGTCGGCGATCCGGCACGACCGGATCCCGGTGCCACGGCCCGGCCCGGGGGAGGCACTGATCGAGGTGGCGGCCACGTCCTTCAACCCGGCCGAGATCGGCCTGCGCTCCGGCCTGCTGACCGAAGTCTTCGGGGTGAGCCTGCCGCGCACCCTCGGCTGGGACGTCTCCGGCACCGTGCTCGAAACCGGCGCGGACGTCACCGGCCTGGCCCCGGGTGACCGCGTGTTCGGCCAGGTGGACGGCGCCGCGGCCGAGTACGTGACCGCACCCGCGAGCGTGCTGGTCAGAGCCCCGGAGAGCATCCCGCTCGCCGACGCGGCCACCATCCCCGTGGCCGGGCTCACCGCCTGGCAGGCCGTGCACGAGCACGCCCGCATCGCTTCGGGACAGCGCGTGCTGATCAACGGCGCGGGCGGCGGCGTCGGCATGTTCGCCGTCCAGCTCGCCCGGCTGGCGGACGCGGTGGTGACGGCCACGGCGAGCCCGCGCAGCGCGGCGGCAGTCAAGGGGTACGGCGCCGACGAGGTGATCGACTACACCGCCACGCCGCTTCCCGGCGGCATGGACGTGCTGCTGAACCTGGCAGCCGTCCCACCGCAGGACGCCGCCGCGCTGGCCCGGCTCGGCCGCACGGTGGTCACGATCGCCACCCCGATCGAGGGCGGCACACACTTCGTGACCCGCAACGACCCCGGCCAGCTGGTTCAGCTGGCGGCCCTGGTGGACCGGGGAGACCTGGTCGTCGGCCCGTCCGAGTGCCACCCGCTGGCGGCGCTGGCGGAGATCCATCGCAGGGCGGAGTCCGGGCGCACGCGCGGGAAGATCGTCATCACGCCGGTCTGAAGTGCCGCAGCACCTCGGGGTTGGCCATGGCGTCGGGGTTGGCCGCCTGCTCGACGGGTGTGCCGAGCAGGATCTTGCGTACGGGCACCTCGAGCTTCTTCCCCGACAACGTGCGCGGGATGCCCGGCACGGCGTGGATCTCGTTGGGCACGTGGCGGGGCGACAACTCCTTGCGCAGCGCGTCGCAGAGGGCCCGCTGGAGCGGCTCGGTGAGCTCGGCCCCTTCGGCGAGCGTGACGTACAGCAGTAGCAGCCCCTCCTGGCCGAGCTGCCCGGTGTCGATCACGAGGCTGTCGGCGATCTCGTCGAACCGCTCGACGACCCGGTAGAACTCGCTGGTGCCCATGCGGACGCCGCCGCGGTTGAGCGTCGAGTCGGAGCGGCCGTAGATCACGCAGCTGCCGTCCTCGTTGATCTTGATCCAGTCGCCGTGCCGCCACACGCCGGGGTAGACGTCGAAATAGCTGCCGAAATAGCGCTCGCCCGACGGGTCGTTCCAGAACGTCACCGGCATCGACGGCATCGGCCGGGTCATTACCAGTTCGCCCACCTCGCCGACGACCGGCTTGCCCGCGGGGTCGTACGACTCCACCTTCGCCCCCAGCGACCGGCACGGGATGATGCCGGCCCTGATCGGGTGGAGCACGGTTGCCCCGACGAAGCCCGTGCACACGTCGGTGCCGCCGGAGAACGATCCGAGCGGGATGCCGGGCAGCTCGGCGGCCAGCCACGCGAACCCCTCGGGCGGCAGCGGCGACCCGGTCGAGCCGACGCCGCGCAGTTTTTCCAGCCCTTCCGGATGGATGCCGGCTTTCCGCGAGGCCATGATGTAGGGCGCCCCGACCCCGAAGTAGGTCACGTTCTCGGAGTCGGCGATCCGCCACAGCGTCGCCGGCGACGGATGGGCGGCCGAGCCGTCGTACAACACCGGCGTGGCGCCCACCAGCAGGGCGCCGATGAGGTAGTTCCACATCATCCAGCCCGTGGTGGTGTACCAGAAGAACACGTCGCCCTCACCCATGTCCTGGTGGAAGGTGAGCGACTTGAGGTGTTCCAGCACCACGCCGCCGTGCCCGTGCACGATCGGCTTGGGCAGCCCGGTCGTGCCGCTGGAGTAGAGGATCCACAGCGGATGGTCGAAGGGCACCCGCTCGAACTCCAGCGGACCCTCCTCGGCCCGCAGCCCCTCCCAGCCGATCACCTCGCCGTGCGGCGGCTCCGTGGTGTGCGCGGGCGCCGGCTCGGCGTGCTGCGGTGCTCGGCCCTCCTCGGCCGCAGCCAGGTAGGGGATCCACACGGTCGCGCGCAGCGAGGGCAGCGCGGCGGCGATCTCGTTGACGGCGGCTGAGCGGTCGTAGCTCTTGCCGTTGTAGTGGTAGCCGTCGACCGCGATGAGCACCTTGGGCTCGATCTGCGTGAACCGGTCGACGACGCTCGGCACGCCGAAGTCGGGCGAGCCCGCCGACCAGATCGCTCCCAGCGAGGCGGTGGCCAGGAAGGCGATGAGGGCCTGCGGGATGTTGGGCACGTAGGCGGCCACCCGGTCGCCGCGCCCGACGCCCAGGCGGCGCAGCCCCGTCCGCACGCGGGCGACCTCTTCGCGCAGCTCGGCGTGGGTCATCTCCTGGCGGGCGCCGTCCTCCGAGACGAACACCAGAGCGGTGCCCCCAGTGCCCGTGCGCCGGCGCAGCGCGTTCTCGGCGTAGTTGAGCGTGCTGCCGGCGAACCACGTGACGCCGGGCATCGTGCCGGACACCACCGGCCCGTCGCCGCGCTCGCCGATCACGTCGAAGTAGTCCCAGATCGACGTCCAGAACTCCTCGGGGCTGCCGACGGACCACCGCCACGCGTCCTCGTAGTCGGCGGGCCGCCCCAGCCACTCCAGGTAGCGGGTCAGCCTGGCCGATGCGACGACGTCCTCGCTCGGCTCCCAGACAAGCTCGCCCTCAGCAACCATGTGTCCCATCCTGTCGCCTGATCACCGGAAAGTCATACCCGGACTTCCCCACAAGTTGCTATCTCCGTAGGTGGTCCACCGCCATACGCGCGGCCGTGCCGATCACCGCGTCGGCGCGCGGCTGGTTGAGCGCCGTACTGAAGGAGCGGGTGAACACGGCCACCGCGTAGCGCCTGCCGTCGGGATATTCGACGACACCCGACTCGGTGCGCAACGTGGGGGCCGTGCCGGTCTTGCCGCTGACGGCCACGTCGTCGTACGGGAAACCGGAGGCCAGCCGGTGCGGCCAGACCTGCTTGTTGAGCGCCGCGCGCATCCAGGCGCACGACTCGGCCGAGGCCGCCTCGTTCCGCCAGATCAGCCCGAACAGCTCCGCCATCTCGCGCGGGGTGCTCCGGTTGGTCCGCTCGGGGTCGAGAGCGCTCAGGCGGGCGACGTCGTCGGGATCGAGGTACGGCCAGGAGTGGCCGGTGTCCTCGCGCATGCTGTCGTTGAACTCCTGGCAACTCTGCAGGACGCGCGTGCCGTGCAGCCCCAGCACCGCCAGCATCGTGTTGACCGCCTTGCGCCCGACCCTGGCCAGCAGCACGTCGGCGGAGCCGTTGTCGCTCACCGCGATCATCAGGTACGCCAGGTCGCGCAGCGAGAGCGTCACCTCGTCCAGCATCGCCGAGATCCCCGTCGGCCCCGACGACCGGCCGGCCGCCGGCACGGTCATCCGGCCGGCCGGGTCGAGCAGCCCGGCGTCGGCCTGCCGGCAGAACTCCACCAGCAGCGGCACCTTGAACATCGACGCCGTGGGCAGCGGCACGTCGGCCCCGTGACCGATCTCCCGCCCCGAGTCGACGTCGACGGCGTGCAGCCAGCCGTTCACGCCGGCCGTCCTGAACAGGGCGTCGAAGTCGGGCGTGCTCATGCGCCCTCCTTCGCCTGCCGCATGCGCGCGCCGGGTCCGTGCGGGTCTGTGCGCCCGCTCATGCCAGCATCCCCGGCCTGCGGCTGATCCGCCGTGCGGGTACGGCGCCCTCGTCCGTCATCCCCGCTCTCTCCTTCAAGGTCCGTACGGCCACGGCGGAGAAGTCGCCGATCAGGTCGTTGACGGACGCCGTCGCCATGCGCCAGGCCGTGGAGACCCGGGACATGATCGGCGAGCCTAGCAGCGGCCGCCAGGCCAGCCCCGAGAGCTCCACCTTCGGCCCGAACGCCACCGCCGCCCCGGCCAGGACCAGCCCGAGCCCGGCGCCCTGGTGCACCTGCGCGGGGACGAAGCCGTGGCGCCGGCATTCCGACAGCACCTCGGCGTGCAGCCCCGGCTCGCCCTCCTTGGGCGGCATCAGCAGCTCGCGTCCTGCCAGGTCGGCCAGGTGCACCTCGCCGACGGCGGTCAGCGGGTCGCCCTCGGCCAGCAGCACGCCCTGCGCCTGCACGAGGATCCGGCCGTACTCCAGGCCGGGCGCGGAGACCGGATGGCGGACCAGGCCGACGTCGATCGTGCCCTCCGCCAGCGCCGTCACCTGGTCGGCGGTCCAGATCTCGGCGGGCGCGAGGCGCACTTCCGGCTTGATCTCGCGGAAACCGGCGACGAGCGCGGCGATCGCGGCGGCGGCCAGGTCGGGCGGGACGCCGACCTTGAGCACCGTGCCCTGGCCCTGCCTGGCCAGCTCGTGCAGGCGGTCCACCCTGGCCACGATCTCGCGGGCCTCGCCGAGCAGCAGCCTGCCCGCCTCGGTGAGCCTGACCTGGCGGGCCGAGCGGTCGAACAGCCGCACGCCGAGCTCCTCCTCCAGGCGTTTGATGCGCTGGCTGAGCGGCGGCTGCGCCATGCCGAGCCGGATCGCGGCGTTGCCGAAGTGGAGTTCCTCCGCGACCACGGTGAAGTAGCGGAGGTGCCGGACGAGGTCCATGAGCAGCGACTATATCCAGATTTATATCTTCGAAGCAGTCATATCAGTATTGGACACCCATGCTTCCGCTCTGGTGTCCTCTCCGTCATGGCACCACAAACGGGGACTAACTATGCCTACCTCCGGCCTGAACAACCGCCGCGGCGGCGGAGACGGCGATGGCCGTGGATCGTGGCGGGACTGCTTGTCCCGATCGTGGCGGCGGGCGGCGTCATCTGGGCGCTGCGCACGGAGGGCTCGCCGGAGCGGACGGCCGACGCATACCTCGCGGCCTGGTCCGGCCAGGACTACGCGGCGATGCGGGAGCTGGTCGTCGACCCGCCCGCCGACTTCGAGCGCCGGCACCGGCGGTTCCTCGCCGACCTCAAGGCGACCCAGGCCGGCTTCCACCGTCCCGAGCCGTCAGGCGTCTTCGCCCGCTCGGCCGCCGACGGCGACGGCGTCGTGGGCTTCGTCGCCAAGCTGACCGGGGAACACGACTGGCGCTACAGCGGAGGGCTCAAGCTCGTCGAAAGCGGTCGCACCTGGAAAGTGGCCTGGACCCCCGCCGCCCTGCACCCCCTGCTGAAGGACGGCCGCTCGTTGCGGGTCATCACGGAGCAGGGCGACCCACCCCAGGTCGTGGCCGCCGACGGCACCGCCATCAGCACCCCGGACGCGCCCGGCTCCGTGCAGCAGCTCGTCGAAGGGATCAAGCAGACCCTTCCCGACCGCTTCACGACACCACGACGCTCCAGAATCGACCTGTACGAAGGGGACAAGGTCCTCCAGACGGTCGTGAAACCCGGCGGGAAGCGGCCGCTGCGGACCACGATCGACCTGAACGTGCACCGGGCGGGGGCCCGGGCGCTCGAAGGCGTGTCCAAGCCCCGCTCGCTGGTGGCGCTGCGGGCCTCGACCGGGGAGATCCTCGCGGCGATCAACGCGCCAGGCGGGTTCAACCGGGCCCTGCTCGGCAAATATCCGCCGGGCTCGACCTTCAAGGTCGTGACGGCCTCCGCCCTGGTCGCCGACGGGACCGAGCCGGGCGAGAAGGTCGCCTGCCCCGCCGAGCGGAACATCGGCGGGTTCCCGTTCCACAACGCGGGCTACGAGGACTTCGGCACGCTGTCGTTCCGTGACGCGTTCGCGCATTCGTGCAACACCACGTTCGGCGAGCTCGCCGTGGCCGAACTGAACGGCGGCCGGCTGGGCGAGGTCGCCGAGAGTTTCGGCTTCGGCGTCCCGGTCACGCCCGGCGTGCCCGCTGTACGGGCGGAGTTCCCCGACCCCAAGGACGACACCGACCTCGCCTCCGCCGCCATCGGTCAGGGCAGGGTGCTGGCGAGCCCGCTGAACATGGCGTCCGTCGCCGCGGCCATCGCCTCCGGCGCGTACATCCCGCCCAGGCTCGTCAAGGAGGAGCGCATCCCCGACGCGCAACCGGCCCAGCCGCGCCCGCTGGAGAGAGGGGTGGTGGCGGCACTGCGCAAGCTCATGCCCGCCGTCGTCACCGAGGGCACCGCGCACGCGGTACGGTTCCCGGCCGGCACGGCGGGCAAGACCGGCACCGCGGAGTACGGCTCCGGCAAGGAACCGCCCGCGCACTCCTGGTTCATCGGCTACAAGGGCGACCTGGCATTCGCGGTGGTCGTCGAGGGCGGCGGCGCGGGCCCCGCGGTGGCGGCTCCGATCGCGGCCCGCTTCCTCGACGCCCTGTCCTGACCCTGCCCGCGGTGGAGGTCGGCCGGCCTTGCGGCCGGGAGGAGACCACCCCGATTTCCGGCCGGGAGGAGACCACCCGGCCCTCCGACCGAGAGGAGACCACCCGGCCTGCGGTCGAGAGAGAGGTCAGCCGGCTTTGCGGTCGAGAGGGGACGTGAGGCCGGCGACCGCGGCCACCACCTCCGAGGCGTTGGACAGGTCGGGCAGCACGATGTCGGCGCCCGCCTCACGAAGCTCGGCCGCCATCGACCGCCCGGAGGCGACCCCGATCATGGCCGCACCGCCGATCTTGGCGGCCTGCACGTCACGCGTGGAGTCGCCGATCACCACGGTGTTGGCCGCGGTGAACGGCACCCCGAGGCGCTGCTTGGCCCGCGACTGCGCGACCTGCAGCAGCGTCGCCTTGGGATAGACCTCCTCGCCGTAGCCGCCGAGCTCGAAGTCGATGTACTTGTCCAGCTTGAACGCCTTGAGCTTGTGCACGGCGTTGCTCTTGATCGTGCCGGTCAGCACCGTCTGCACCACGCCGTCGAGCTTGGACACCGACTTGAGCGCGTCTTTCGCTCCGGACATCATCCGGCCTTCCCCGGCCAGCCGCCCGCGCCGGTCGGCGAAGGCCATGGCCAGCGCCGCCAGGAACTTCGGCAGGTGATCGTTCTCGGCCTGGATGCCGTTGACGGCGAGCGTCTCGAAGACGATCTCAGAATCCGGGCGGCCCAGCGGGGGAACGAGCTTGACCAGCGGTCGCCCTGTCACGAGGCGGAACGCCTCGGCGTAGGCGTCTCTCGTCACGATGGCGACGTCGACCAGGGTCAGGTCGACGTTCCAGAGCACAAGGCGGTTGATGGCGGCCTCCTGAGGGGGGTGATCCCTGCAAGCGTACGGCCGCCACCGGGCTCAAGGCCCGCGCCTGGGCGAATTTCGTATGCCCGGCGCACCGTCTGACCACCGCCTCACGGGCTCACGGGCTCACGGGCTACGCGTGGTCGAGGGCGTCGGCGAGGGTGTCGACCACCGGCAGACCGGTGCTTTCGAGCTCGGCCCTGGTCGTCATGCCGCCGGTGTAGAGCACCGCCCTGGCCCCCACGTGCTTGGCGGCCAGCCCGTCGTCCACGCTGTCGCCGATCACCAGGATGTCGCTCGGATCGACGCCGACCGCCGCGATGTGCGCGGCCATGTGGGCCGCCTTCTCGCCGCCGGTCAGCCCGAGCAGCCCGTCGATCCTGGTGAAGTGCCGGGTGATGCCGAACGAGTCCACCTTGGGCACCAGATGGGCGTGGGGTGCCATCGAGCAGAGCGACTGGGTGCCCGGCCAGGTGGAGAGCACGATCTCGGCGCCGGCGGCCAGCCGGCAGCTGTCACACAACCGGTAGTAGTGCCCGTGGAACCCTTCGTCGAGCGACTGCCACTCGCCCTCGGTCAGCGGGCGGCCGAGCAGGCGCTCGTAGGCGAGCCAGACCGGGCGGGTGTAGACCGCGCGGAATCCGTCGGCGGTCATCGGAGGAAGGTCGTACGGCTTGAAGACTTCGTTGGTGGCTTCGACCACGGCGTCAAGATCGTGGAAGAGGGTGCCGTTCCAATCCCAAACAATGTGCTTTGTCATGTCATGAGCAGCATAGTGGGCCTTCACCGCGCGGGCCGAGTTACCGCAGCCCGACTTGTAGGGGTCCTTGTGGTCGTACGGCTTGGCAGCCTGAGCGTTCGCGGGAGAGCCTGCGAAGAGGGCTGCCGCCGCTACCGCCCCGTAACGACAGCCACAACTCGAAACTTCGCTGAGAACCGGCTCCTCTGCGTACAGAACAGTGCCGGGTCGGGACACTAGCGAGCAAAGTCACGGGCCGGTCAAGGAGGTGTGCTGGGCGTGACGTCACCGTTACGAACGGAGAAGTTCGGGGATCTCCTGGGTCGCGTACCACATGAGCTCGTGGGCCTCGGCGCCGTCCACGGTGAACCTCGCGTCGTCGTCGCCCGCGTCGGAGGCCGGCAACGCGGCGATCGCGGCCTCGATGTCGGCCACCGCGTCGTGGTCGTCGACGTGCACGGCGGCCACCTTGGCCAGCGGGACCGGCCCGGCGAGGCGCACCCTGGCCCGCTCCTCGAGATCGGCTCCGGCGGACACCTCACGGTCCGGCACCTCGGCCACCACCACGACACGTCGGGGCTCGGCCTCGCCGCCGGCGCCGGCGGCGGCGGCCAGCATGCGCAGCGAGGCGCGGGCCGCCTCGGTGAGCGCGACGTATTCGAGCTCCTCGGTGTCGCCCGAGGCGTACCACTCGGTCAGCGCGGGGGTCACCGCGTAGCCGGTCAACGGGGCCGGGCCCACCTCTCCCGCCGCGACCGCCGCGGCCAGGGCAGGGAGAGTGCACGGCAGATAGACGCGCATGTCGTACCTTTCCACGCTTCGCCAGGGCTCGGCCATCGGGAAACCCGAGCCACCAGACCGACACCTTACTGATGAGCGCCGTGCTCATCAGCCCGCAGCAGCCCTACCACGGTGCCTGATCGAGGCCACGGCGGCGGCGCGTTCGGCGGATTTCTCATCAGCGCCGATCCTGCCTGGTCAGAGCCCGTCGATGTCAGGCCCGGCGCAGTGTGAGACGGAGGAGGGACTCGAGCTCCGTGATGGTCGACTCCGCGTCGCGGTGATGGATGCCGGCGATGCCGAGGGCGCGGGCGGCCAGGATGTTGGCCTCGATGTCGTCGATGAACACGCATTCCTCGCCGGGGAGCCCGATCTGGCCGAGGGCGTGGTGGAAGATGCGCGGCTCGGGCTTGCGCATGCCGACCTCGCCGGAGATCACGACCGCGTCGAAGAGGTCGTCCCAGCCGTCGCGGGCATACGTGTTCGCCCAGGAGTTGGAGAGCAAACACGTTTTAAGACCATTTTTCCGCACATCGCGGAGCACGTCGTACATCGCCTCGACCCGCTCGAACCCCGAGAACATCCGATCCAGCAGCCCCTCCGCCACCGGCGGCACCCCGTCGAGCGTGAGCAGCCGGGCCGCGAGATCGCGCTCGAAGGCGGGACCGTCGAGCTCGCCGCGTTCGAGCGCGTGGACCGTGCTCTCACCGTCGCCGCCCGCGTAGGCGTGCGCGATCATCTCGCGCATCACGACGTGGTAGTGGTCGGCGTCGATCCGGTCTTCGCGAATCCATCTGGCGATGGAGTCGGACAGGCTCGTCGTGAGCACCCCACCCCAGTCGATCAGCACACCCGTGACCACGACCACCTCCAGGCTCGAACGTCGTTCCAGAGTAAGGCGTCGGCGTCCCGCGTCACGCCCGGCCGCGGCACCACCAGCCCCGTCTCGTCCGCGGCGACGACCGGCTGGCTCCTGTCACGCCGGCCGAGCCTGTACGGGCGCGTCGGACCGCGGGCCCGCGCGACGCTTGAACGCGGTTCTGGGCCGAGCGGAACCACCCATAAATGCCGGAAATTTCGGTCGTTAAGGTGATTTGCCAGCGTTAGGACGCTACCCAGAAGGGACCGCCGTGCGGACGACGATCCTGATCACCTCGCGCAGCCCGAATCCCTCCCCCGGCCAATGGCAGGTCCCTGGCCTCGAACTCCTCGAGTTCGCGCCGATCCTTCCCGGCGGGCCGCATTGGTTCACCAAGCCGGTGCTGATCGCCCTGCTCAGCTCGGCCATCGTCATCGCCCTGTGCTGGGCCGCGTTCGCCCGGCCGGAAGTCGTGCCACGCGGCCGGCAGAACCTGACGAGTACGTCTACCTGTTCGTACGGGAGCAGATCGCCAAGCCCAACCTCGGCCAGGACTCCGACCGGTGGATGGGCCTGCTCCTCACCATCTTCCTGACCGTGCTCGCTTGGAACCTGATGGGCGTCATCCCGTTCATCCAGTTCCCCGTCTCCGCGCACATCGCCTTCCCCCTGGTGCTGGCGCTCACGGTCTACGGGATCAAGCTCTACCTCGGCGTCAGGCACCACGGCCTGCGCGGCTACCTGAGGGGCATCGTGCACCTGGAGGGCCTGCCCGGCTGGGCGTACGCGCTCTACGCCCCGATGGTCCTGGCCGCGATGTTCATCGCCGGCGGGCTACGCGGCTCGCACTAGCGTCAGCCGCCTGAGACGCGGGCGGCCAGCTTGCGGTGCTCGGCGGAGCGCAGCACGCGGGCCGCCTCGTCGGCGGAGGCGGCGGGGGCCTCGGCCAGCAGCCCCTTCGACTGCTTGAGCGTGAGCAGCCTGGTGACCGACTGGTCGAGGCGCTGCTTCGAGATGCGGCCCGACTTCACCGCCGCCAGCACCGCCCGGTGGGCCTTGGGCAGGTCGTTGGGCATGAGCAGCAGGTCGGCGCCGGCCAGCACGGCACGCACCGCCACCTCGCCGTCGTCGTACTTCGTGCGCGCCCCGCCCATGTTGAGCGCGTCGGTGGAGATCACGCCCTTGAAGCCCAGCTTCTCCCGCAGCAGGCCGGTCAGGATGGGCTTGGACAACGTCGCCGGGTCTCCCGACGGGTCGAGCTTGGGGAAGACGATGTGGGCGCTCATCACGGCGTCCACGCCCGCGGCGATCGCTGCCTTGAACGGCGGCGCGTCGATCCGCTCCCACTCGGCCTTGGTGTGGTTGATCACGGGCAGCCCGCTGTGGCTGTCGACGGTCGTGTCGCCGTGGCCGGGGAAGTGTTTGACCGTGGCGGCGATCTTCGCGTCGTCGAAACCCTTGACCGCCGCCGAGACCATCTTGGCCACCTTCTTCGGGTCGTCGCCGAAGGCCCGCCTGCCGATCACGGGGTTGGCCGGGTTGACGTTGACGTCGGCGACGGGGGCGAAGTCGAGGTTGACGCCGAGCGACCGCAGCTCCCGGCCGGTGGCCGCGGCCACGGCCCGTGACAGCGACAGGTCGTTCTTCGCGCCGATCTCGCCCGCGCCGGGGAAGTCGGTCATGAGCGCGGACATCCTCGCCACCAGGCCGTTCTCCTGGTCGGTGGCGACCAGGAGGGGGACGCCCTTGGCCGCGCGCTGCATGCCGTTGGTGAGGCCGACGACCTGGCGGGCGCTCCTGACGTTCTGCGGGAAGAGGATCACGCCGCCCAGGTGATATTTCCTGATCACCTTGGCCGGCGTCTGGGCGCCGTAGCGGGCTTGGTTCTCCCCCGACTCCGAGGAGGCGGAGGTGCCGTAGAGGACCGGCATGAACAGCTGGCCCACCTTCTCCGCGACGCTCATCTCGGCCAGCGCGCTCTCGACGGGATCGGGCTTGTCGGGCGTCTGGGGCGGGCGCAGCGGGGTGGACTGCGTAGGTGGTGCCGCCTTACCCCCCGGCGGCGTCGTGCCCGCCGAACCGCCGCCACCGGCGCACGCGGCGAGCACGATCGTCAGGAGACCTGCCGTTGCGATCCGTCGAGGGGAGTGAGACATGCCTCCTAAGGTATCCGTGCGACGACCCGGTCGGACCGTCGTCAGAGCCCCAGCCTGCCGAGCTCCGGAAGGTGCACGCGGGCCGCCGCACGCGCGGCGCCCGCCGTCGTCTGCTCCCGCGCCGCCTCGGCCGCGAACGTGCACTGCTGCAGGGTGTGCGCGGCCAGCCCAGCGCGTACGGCGGGCAGCGCCCCGGCCCCCATCGACAACGTCGCCGCCCCCAGGCCGACGAGCACGCACGCCAGCGCCGGGTCGGCGGCCGACTCCCCGCAGATCCCGCATGGCTTGCCCACGTCGCGGGCGGCGTGCGCGGCCATGGCGACCAGGTCGAGCAGCGCGGGCTGCCACGGGTCCTGGAGCGCGCTCACGGCCCCGAGCTGGCGGTCGGCGGCGTAGGCGTACTGGGACAGGTCGTTGGTCCCGACCGAGACGAAGTCCACGGGCGCGAGCAGGTCTTTGGCCCGCAGCGCGGCGGACGGGATCTCGATCATCACGCCCACGCCGCGCAGCCCCTTGGCCCGGCACCGCTGCGCGAACCACCGGCTCTCCTCGGCCGTGGCCACCATGGGCGCCATCACCATGAGGTCGTCGGTCGCGACCTCGGCCAGCGCGCCGAGCTGTGCCTCCATCACCTCGGGGAACTTACGGAACGCGCGCAGGCCCCGCTCGCCCAGCGCCGGGTTCGGCTCGGCGGTGGAGGGCAGGAACGCCAGCGGTTTGTCCGCACCGCTGTCGAGCGTCCTGACGACGACCTTGCCGCCGGGAAACGCCTCCAGCGCCGCCCGGTAGGCGCGCCGCTGTTCCTCGGCGGACGGCGCCTCGGCGCGGTCGAGGAAGAGGAACTCGGTCCGGTAGAGCCCGATGCCCTCGGCCCCCGCCTCCCGGGCGGCGGCCAGGTCGGCCGGGCTGCCGATGTTCGCGAGCAGCGGAACGAGGTGGCCGTCGGCGGTCCGGCCGGGGCCCTCCGCCTCGGACACCGCGGCCTGCCTGGCCGTCGCGGCGCCGACGGCCTCGGCCACGTCGGACGCGGCCGGCTCCAGGCGCACCTCGCCCGAGGCGCCGTCGGCCATCACCCGCACGCCCTGCCGGATGGTGGTCGCGCCCGGGCAGGCCACGACGGCGGGCACGCCCATCGCCCTGGCGATGATCGCGGTGTGGCTGGTGGGACCGCCCTCCTCGGTGACGAACGCGGCGACGTCGCCCCTGGACAGCAGCGCGGTGTCGGCGGGCGCGAGGTCTCGGGCGACCAGCACGTACGGCTCCGCCGGCGCGGCGGGCAACCCCGGCATCGCGTGCCCGTAGAGGAGCGCGACCACGCGGTCCCTGATGTCGTTGAGGTCGGCGGCCCGCTCGCCCAGGTATCCACCGGAGCCGGCCAGCACGTCCCGATATTTCGTGAAAGCTTCGTAGACCGCCCTGGGCGCGGCCAGCCCGCGGTCGATCAGGGAGCGCACCTTCACGACCAGGCCGGGGTCCTCGGCCATCAGCGCCTGAGCCTTGAGGATCTCCTCGGCCTCTCCGCCCGCCTGGTTGCCGCGTGCCTCCAACTCGCCCGCGACCCGGGTGAGCGCGGCCATCGCGCGCTCCTTCTCCTGCTCCGCCTCACCGGTGTAGGTGGCGCCCTCGGGGGGTTCGGGCACGGAGGCGGTCAGTACGTACGCGGGGCCGTGCCCGATGCCCGGGCTGACCCCCACCCCCCGCAGATTCATGGCTTACCGGCGATCTCTGCCAGTTCGTCGAGCACCTCTTCTGAGCCCTCGCCCTCCGCGGAGATCACGACGGTCTCGCCCTGGCGGACATCGAGCCCCAGGATCGCGAGAATGCTCTTGCCGTTGACGGTGTCACCGCCGTGGGCCTTCGCCACCGCGATGTCCATCGGAGCCTGTTTGGCCCGCTGCACGAACGTCGCCGCGGGCCGGGCGTGCAGCCCCACCTCCGCCGCTACGGTGACCTTGCGCTCACCCATCTGCTTCTTCCTCCTTCTGCGCTGGTCCGGACCAGCCGGATCCGGGATCGAACGGCGCCTGCCGATCGGGGTCGAATCGGCGGCATGCCTATTGTGACGCCTTGGCAGCGGGTCTATTCCCATATGAACAGCTCGTCTCCCGCCTGCACTCTGCCCTGCGCCACCCCGGTCACCGCATCGGAGAGCGCATCCAACGCGACCACCGGGCAGACCGGCGAGCGGCCGCCCCCCTCGACGGCCGACGGGTCCCACGCCACCACCGCCTGACCGGCGCACACCCTGTCGCCCTCGGTCGCCAGCAGCCGGAACCCCTCGCCCTTGAGCTGGACCGTGTCGATGCCCAGATGCACCAGCACACCCTTGCCGTCGTCCCCCACGATGACGTACGCATGCGGGTGCAGCTTCATGATTTTTCCCGCTATGGGGGCAACGGCCTTCCCCGGCCCCCTCAGCGGATCGATCGCCGTTCCCGGCCCCACCATGCCCGCGGAGAACACCGGATCGGGCACCGCGGCCAACCCCACGGCCTCCCCCTCAACCGGGGTGAGAACAGTCGTCATGGTCTCGCCCTTAGCCGATGATGTCCTCGATGTAGCTGGCGATCGTGTCCGCCTCCGGCCCGACGACGACCTGGGCCACGTTGCCCGCGGCCATCAAGCCGTGCGCGCCCGCCGCCTCGAGCGCCGCCTGATCGACCAAGGACGCGTCGCGCACCTCCGTGCGCAACCGGGTGATGCAGGGCTCCATCTCGATGATGTTGCCGGCACCGCCGAGCGCCGCGATGATCGCGTTGACGTCAGCCGCCATCCGGTCCTCCCTTGCGCTAACACTCCGATCAGGCTAGACGACGCTTTGCGATCAGTCCGTCTGCGTGACCTTGTTGAGGCCGCGCGGCGCGTCGGGGTCGATGCCGAGCCTGCGCGCGAGCGCCTCGGTGAGCAACTGCCCCGGCACGATCAACCCCATGGGCGCGACCCACTCGGGCAGGTCGGGACCGTTGAGAGCGGCCGTGCCCGCCCGCGCGAGCGCCTCGCCGCCCCCGATCGTGTACGCCGCCGCCCCCGCGGCCACCACCCGCTCGGCCAGCGCGACCGTACCGGACAGGGTCGGGCTGTTCTCGGAGGCGACCAGCAGCGCGGGGGTGTCGGCGTCGACCACGGCGATGGGCCCGTGCAGCAGGTCGGCGTACGACAGGCCCATGGCGTGCAGGTAGCAGGCCTCCTTGAGCTTCAGCGCGGTCTCCAGCGCCGTGGAGAACGCCAGCCCGCGCCCCGACACCACCACACCCGGCTTGTCCACCAGCCCCTCGACCAGGGCGTCGAGGTCACCGGGTGCGGCGATGAGCTTCTCCACGGCCTCGGGCACCCGCAGCAGCTCCGTCACGTCCACGTCGGCGCCCAGCCCCAGCGCCAGCACGGCCAGCGCGGCGAGCTGCGTGGTGTAGGTCTTGGTCGCCGGCACGGCCTCCTCCTCGCCGGCCACCGTGCAGAGGGCCACGTCGGCGGCCTGGGCCAGTGGGCTGTCCGCGCCGCCGTTGGTGATGCCGACCGTCCTGGCCCCGCAGTCCTTCGCCCAGGCCAGCGTCTCGACGATCTCCTCCGTGCGCCCCGACTGCGAGATGGCCACGGCCAGCACGCCGTCGAGGTCGAGCCGGCGCTTGTACGTCGTCGCGATCGACGGCGCGGCCAGCGCCGACAGGCGGCCCGCGTGCGACTCGACGAGGTAGCGCCCGTACACCGCCGCGTTGTCAGAGGTGCCACGTGCGATGAACAACAGGTGCCTGGCGTGCTCGCCTACCGCGCGCACCTCGCCGACCCTCGGGAGCAAGGAGTCCAGCGTGGCCCGCAGCGCGGCCGGCTGCTCGGCGATCTCGCGGCGCATCTTCGTGGTCATCTCGGGCTCATCCCTCAAATCCGTGGGGCTTAGACTTGACCGTCTTTTACGACATGTGGTCTAGTCCGGACTAGACCAGTACGAACCATAGCTCATTGCCCTGGTCAGTTCGAGAGGAGGATCCGTGGCGCACATCGATCCGGACAGCCCGGTGCCCAAATACTTCCAGCTTCGCGAGATCCTGCTGGACCTCATCGACAGCGACGAGCTCAGCATCGGCGCCGCCATCCCCTCCGAGCGCGAGCTCTGCCAGCGCTTCGGCCTGTCCAGAATGACCGTACGGCAGGCGGTCGACCACCTCGTCTCCGAGGGGCGCCTGCACCGCGTCCCCGGCAAGGGCACGTTCGTGGCCCGGCCCAAGATCGAGCTGGCGCTGCAGCTGACCTCGTTCACCGACGACATGAGGGCCCGCGGCATGATCCCCGGCTCGCGCGACCTCGACAGGAGGATCGTGCGCGCCAGCGCCCACCTGGCCAAGGAGCTGGGCGTCCAGCCGGGCGAGGAGGTGCACTTCATCGAGCGCTTGCGCACGGCCGACGGTGAGCCGCTGTCCATCGAGCGGGCGCACATCCCGGTCAAGCTCGCCCCCGGTCTCGCCGACCATGACTTGTCCGACAAATCGCTGTATGAGCTGCTGGAGGGCCGCTACGGTCTCGTCATGGACGCCGGCGAGCTCACCATCGACGGCGGCATCGCCGACCCGAGCGACGCCGACCTGCTGAAGCTGCCGCGCGGCGGCGCCGTGCTGCTGCTCCAGCGCAGGTCGTTCGCCGGTGGAGTCTGCGCGGAGCTGGGCGTGTCCACGTACCGCGCCGACCGCTACCAGCTGCGCACCATACTCGAACCCTGAGGGGTCGGCTCCCACCCTGGAGGAACGCCCGGTGCACGAAACCACCGCCGCCCGGCCTTCGCCGGGCGCCCGCGTGATGACCGTGCTCCAGCGGCTGGGCCGCTCCTTGATGCTGCCCATCGCCGCCCTGCCCGCGGCGGCCCTGCTGCTCCGCGTCGGCCAGCCGGACATGCTCGGCTCGAACGGCGCCGAGCCCGGCGGCCTGGCGGACGTGGCGGGATTCGCCTGGGTGGACCGGAGGTCCAGGACCAGGGCGTGGTCGAGATCATCGACTACGGCATGCGGAACCCCACCCAGGTCCTGAGCGGCATCGTCATGGGCCTGGTCGCGGCCCTGCTCTGGCAACGTTTCCACCGCATCGAGCTGCCGTCGTGGCTGGCGTTCTTCGGCGGGCGCAGGGTCGTACCGATCATCACCGCGATCGTGGCGCTGCTCATCGGCGTGCTCTTCGGCTGGCTCTGGGCGGCGCTCGGCGAGTGGATCCCGCACGCGGGCGAGGCCCTGACCGCGATCGGCCCGATCGGCACCGGCATCGACGAACTGATCAACCGCCTGCTCATCCCCCTTGGCCTGCACCACGTGCTCAACACCATTGAACGCCGGCAAGTCCAACACACACGAGCTGGGGCTGATCGTCGGGTTCGGGCTGGCGTACCTGGTGCTCTATTACGTGTTGTTCACCGTACTGATCCGCTCCCTGGACCTCCCCACGCCCGGCCGCGAACCCGCCCGAGTTCAGGACGGCCGATGTGGACGCCGCTCCGCGCCCGAAACGGCGCCCAGCCCACGAAGAGGGCGATCCAGCTCCGGAGGATCTTCTTCTCACGGCGGGACGAAAAGCGGCCCCGGCTGGGGAAGCTGGTGACCGCTGTATTCCTGGGCCGGGCCGAAAACTCCTTATGACGTTTGTTTCTCCGCCTGAGCACTTGGAGGATGCGTGTCAGCAGCGCCCCACGTCGGCATCACCCCCGCCCCCGAGCCGTCCTACGACGACGTCCGGCACAGGGCGGGCAGCGCGGCGTCCCAGACCCACGGAGCCCTGGCCCTGGACGCGCGCCCCCTGGTGTGGGGAGCACCTGGATCGCCCCCGGACG
Organism: Nonomuraea diastatica; assembly: GCF_004349015.1. NCBI lineage: Bacteria > Bacillati > Actinomycetota > Actinomycetes > Streptosporangiales > Streptosporangiaceae > Nonomuraea > Nonomuraea diastatica. The sequence continues at coordinate 3,845 of NZ_SMKP01000115.1, read as the reverse complement.
AGCGCAAGCTGCGCCATCTCGGGCAGGCCCTGGCGGAGGTGCTCACCGGCCGCCGCCCACCCGAGACGCTGGCCGGCCGGCTCACCGACCGGGCCTACCGGGATCTCGTCAGGGCCGGGCGGATGATCGCGGCCAGCCGGCCTCCGTTCGCCGGGAGGCCGCACGTGACCGAACCCAGGGAAGGCGCCCTGGAGATGTGCGTGGTCGTGCACTGCGGCGAGCGCGACCACGTCCTCGCCGCCCGCCTGGAACGGCGCGGCCACCAATGGCTCTGCACCGACTTCGAAACCGCCTGACCGGCCGGAGCCCTCACCCGTGCGAAGACCCCACCCCGGAGAGGTGAGGGTCTTCGCAGGAACCGTCAGGCGGCGTTCTTCGGGTCGCCGTGGCAGCGCTTGTACTTCTTGCCCGACCCGCACGGGCAGGGCGCGTTGCGCTCCACGTTGCCATAGGCGGCCCGCTCGGCGGAGGTGGTGCGCACCCGGGTGTGCTCGACCTCGCCCTGCTCGCCGGGTGCCGAGTATTCGAGCTCGGCCGGCCGCTCGGGGCCCCGCAGCCCGCGCGCGATGATCGAACGGGTCTCCGCCAGCGCGGCGTCCTCTTCCGCGACGATCGGGTTCTCCTGCACCTCGACCTCGAGGTTGAACAGGAAGCCGACGGAGTCCTCCTTGATGCCCTCGAGCATCGCGGAGAACATCTCGTAGCCCTCGCGCTGGTATTCGATCTGCGGATCCTTCTGCGCGTAGGCCCGCATGCCGATGCCCTCGCGCAGGTAGTCCATCTCGTAGAGGTGCTCGCGCCACTTGCGGTCGAGCACCGAGAGGATCACACGGCGCTCGAGGTCACGCGTGGTCTCGGGGCCGAACTCCTCCTCGCGCCTGGTGTACGCGGCCAGCGCGTCGGCCTTCATCCGCTCGCTGATCAGCTCGGCGGTCACCTCCTCGCGGGAGCCGGCCTCCTCGATGATGTCCTCGATCGTGACCTGGACCGGGTAGAGCTCGCCGAACGCCTTCCACAGCTTCTCGAGGTCCCACTCCTCCGCGAAGCCCTCGGCCGTGGCGCCCTGGACGTAGCCGGCGATCACGTCGCCGATGAAGCCGCGCACCTGCTCGTGCAGATCGGCGCCCTCCAGCACGCGGAGGCGCTCAGCGTAGATGACCTTGCGCTGGCGGTTCATCACCTCGTCGTATTTCAGAACTTCCTTGCGGATCTCGAAGTTCTGCTGCTCGACCTGGTGCTGGGCGGAGGCGATCGCCTTGGAGACGATGTTGGACTCGATCGGCTGGTCGTCGGGGATCTGCAGCCTGGTCATGATCATTTCGACCCTGGCCGAGTTGAACAGCCGCATGAGGTCGTCGCCGAGCGACAGGTAGAACCGCGACTCGCCGGGGTCGCCCTGGCGGCCGGAGCGTCCGCGCAGCTGGTTGTCGATGCGCCGCGACTCGTGCCGCTCGGTGCCCAGGACGTAGAGGCCGCCGAGCTTGGTGACCTCGTCGTGCTCGGCCTTGACCGCCGCCTTGGCCTTCTCCAGCGCCTCGGGGTAGGCCTTCTCGTATTCCTCCGGCGTCTCGACCGGGTCGAGCCCGCGCTGGCGCAGCTCGAGGTCGGCGCGGAACTCGGGGTTGCCGCCGAGCTGGATGTCGGTGCCTCGGCCCGCCATGTTGGTGGCGACGGTGACGGCACCCTTGCGGCCCGCCTCGGCGATGATCGACGCCTCGCGCGCGTGGTTCTTCGCGTTGAGCACCTCGTGCTGCACGCCGCGCCGCTTGAGCGCCTTGGACAGCCGCTCGGACTTCTCCACCGAGGTCGTGCCGACGAGGACCGGCTGCCCGGCTTCGTAGCGCTCCTTGATGTCCTCGACCACCGCGTTGAACTTGGCGTCCTCGGTCTTGTAGACCACGTCGGCCTGGTCCTTACGGATCATCGGCCGGTTGGTCGGGATCGGGACGACGTTGAGCTTGTAGGTCTTGTTGAACTCGTTGGCCTCGGTGACGGCCGTGCCGGTCATGCCGGCCAGCTTCTCGTAGAGGCGGAAGTAGTTCTGCAGGGTGACCGTGGCGAGCGTCTGGTTCTCGTCCTTGATCTTCACGCTCTCCTTGGCCTCGATGGCCTGGTGCATGCCCTCGTTGTAGCGGCGGCCGTGCAGGATGCGGCCGGTGAACTCGTCGACGATCAGCACCTCGCCGTCGGCGACGATGTAGTCCTTGTCCTTCTTGAACAGCTCTTTGGCCTTGAGCGCGTTGTTCAGGAAGCCGACGAGGTGGGTGTGCTCCGGCTTGTAAAGGTTGTCGATGCCGAGCCAGTCCTCGACCTTCTCGACGCCGGACTCCAGGATGCCGACCGTGCGCTTCTTCTCGTCGACGACGTAGTCGCCGGTGCTCTCCTCGCCGGGGTTCTTCGCCTCGACGCCCCTGCGCAGGCGGGGCACGATCTTGGCGAACTCGGTGTACCACTTGCCCGACTGCTCGCCAGGGCCCGAGATGATCAGCGGCGTGCGGGCCTCGTCGATCAGGATCGAGTCGACCTCGTCGACGACCGCGAAGTAGTGGCCGCGCTGGACGCACTCGTCGAGCGACCAGGCCATGTTGTCGCGGAGGTAGTCGAAGCCGAACTCGTTGTTGGTGCCGTAGGTGATGTCGGCTTCGTACTGCCTGCGACGCTCCTCGGGCTGCTGGCCCGACACGATGCAGCCGACCTCGAGGCCGAGGAAGCGGTGGATGCGCCCCATGTTCTCGGCGTCGCGCTTGGCGAGGTAGTCGTTGACCGTGACGACGTGCACGCCCTTGCCCGTCAGCGCGTTGAGGTAGCTCGGCAGGGTGCAGGTCAGCGTCTTGCCCTCACCGGTCTTCATCTCGGAGATGTTGCCCAGGTGAAGGTTGGCGCCACCCATGATCTGCACGTCGAAGGGTCGCTGGCCGAGCACCCGGCGGGCCGCCTCACGGACGGTCGCGAACGCTTCGGGAAGCAGGTCGTCGAGGCTCTCGCCCTCGGCGTGGCGCTTGCGGAACTCGTCCGTCATCGCCCGCAACTCCGCGTCGGACATGCCTGTGAAATGGTCCTCAATGGAGTTGACCTGGTCTGCGTACCGCTTCAGCTTGCGTAGGATCTTGCCTTCGCCGGCACGTAGGATCTTGTCGAGAATGGCTGCCACTTTATGTAAAGCTCCTCGCAGGTCTACCCCGGCGGCGCCGCCAGGAGGAGAGGCCGAGACAAACTTCCCCGTTGCCATGGTAGGCGGTTCCGCAAGCAGACACAGCCACCGTGCCGACGAGGGCGCGAGACTGGTCTGGGAGAATGGGCTCAAGGCAGAGGATATGCCGGTTGAGAGCCGGCTCGCACCAATAGCGCGATAACCGGCAAAGGAAGGATTTGTCATGGTTGAGGGGAAGAAGTCGGAGCAAACCGAGAATCTCGGCAGCCACGGCGGGCGCGCATCATCGTGGCTGGCCGTGACCGTGATGCTGGTGGGCACCGTGGTGGCCGGCTTCGGGCTGACCGCCGGTAACTGGACGCTCGTCTGGATCGGTGCCGGTGTGTTCGTCGTGGGCGGCATCCTCGCTCTCGTCTTCGACATCTTCACCGACGTCGTGATCGACGCCCCGCGCGTGGACATGCGAGCGGAAGACCACCGCTGACGTGCACTTCGCACGGCGGGCGCCCGCCACGGGCCGCCCGCCGTTTCCGTGCCGGCGATCCCCCGGGCGTGTCCCGCCCCACGACTCCAGACATCTTCGGCGCGCCACGCCTACTCCCCGCCCTCCCCAGACCACACTCCGGACATCCTGGGCACATTCCGCACCCACCCTCCCGCCAGCGCGATCGAACATCGTCACCGCGTCCAGCCT
>NZ_SMKP01000114.1:0-33439 GCF_004349015.1 Nonomuraea diastatica | reverse complement strand
GCCCACGCCCGCCCCTACTGGAACCTCGCGCCGCTGATCGCGGTGGGCGCCGACCAGGCGGACGCGGTGGCCGCGGCCTCACCCCCGGCCCGCGACCAGATCCTGCTCGTGACACGAGATCCGGACGACCCCGACACGTGGCGAAAATGCGTCGCCGTGGGCGCCCAGTCCGTCGTGGTCCTCCCGAACGACGAGCGCCATTTGGTGGAGCGGCTGGCCGACGCCATGGAGCCCGACCCCCGTTCCGGGGCGTTGATCGGCGTGCTCGGCGGGCGCGGCGGAGCGGGCGCGAGCGTGCTTTCCGCCTGCCTGGCCCTGCGCGCCTCGGGCGATCAGCTCCGTACACTGCTGGTCGACGCCGACCCGCTGGGCGGCGGCATCGACGCACTGCTCGGCCATGAGGAGGCGCCGGGCGCGCGCTGGGGAGACCTCGTGGCCAGGGAAGGCCGCATCAGCTCCAGCGCGCTGCAGGCCGCGCTGCCGTCGTTCGGCGACCTGGCGGTCCTCTCCTTCCACAGAGGCGAGGTGGCGGCGATCCCGGCCCAGGCCATGCGCTCGGTCCTGGAGGCGGGCAGGCGCGGCTTCGACCTGATCGTCGCCGACCTTCCCCGCCACCTCGACCCCGCCGCGATCGAGGCCCTCACCAGGGCGAGGACCACACTGCTCGTGGCCACCGCCGACGTGCGCGGCCTCCTCTCGGCGGCCCAGGTGCTGGGCGAGGCCCGCAAGCACACCTCAGACCTGCGGGCCGTCCTCCGCCCGGGAGTTCTGGACGACGGCACGGCCACCGGATCCCTTGGCATCCCCGCTGCCGGCAGCCTGCCCGACCAGCCGCGCCTCACCACCACACTCAACCGGGGCGAGCTGCCCCGACTGGGCCCCCGCACCGTGCTCGGTGCCCTGTGCTCCTCGCTGCTCCGCGACCTCCTCCCGGCATGACGCCCCTGGTCTCGCCCGAGCTGGTGGAGGCGGTTCGCGTACGCCTGGCCCGCACGGGGGCCGAGCCCAGCGCCGCCCAGGTGGCGGTGGCGCTCAGAGCGGAGAAGGCCGTCTATGGCGACGCGGAGATCCTCGCCGTGGCAAGAGCGCTCTGCGCCGACCTGATGGGCGCTGGCCCGCTGGAGCCGCTCCTGGCCCGCCCCGAGGTGACCGACGTCCTGGTCAACGGCCCGCGCGAGGTGTGGATCGACGAGGGCGGCGGCCTGCGCCGCACGTCGGTCACCTTCTCCGACGACGGTGCCGTACGCAGGCTGGCCCAGCGCCTGGCGGCCGCCGCCGGGAGACGCCTCGACGACGCCTGCCCCCATGTCGACGCCCGGCTCGCGGGCGGCGTCCGCCTCCACGCGGTGCTCCCGCCCGTGGCGGCCGGCGGCACCTGCATCTCGCTACGCCTGCCGCCCCGGCGCACGTTCACCCTGTCCGACCTCGTCGCGGCCGGCACCCTCACCCCACCCGCGATCCCCGTGTTGTCCGCCATGGTGACCGCCAGACTCGCCTTCCTCGTGACCGGCGGCACGGGCACCGGCAAGACCACGCTCCTGTCGGCCCTGCTCTCCTTGGCCGACCCGGGCGAGCGCCTCCTGCTGGTGGAGGACTCGGCCGAGCTGCGCCCGGTCCACCCGCACGTGGTTCGCCTGGAGACCCGCCCGGCCAACCTGGAGGGCGCGGGCGGCGTGGGCCTGCGCGATCTGGTACGCCAGGCGCTGCGGATGCGTCCTGACCGCCTGGTGGTCGGTGAAGTGCGCGGATCGGAGGTGGTGGATCTGCTGGCGGCCTTGAACACCGGGCACGAAGGCGGCTGTGGCACGTTGCACGCCAACACCGCGGCCGACGTACCTCCCCGGCTCGAGGCGCTGGGCTGCGCGGCGGGCCTGAGCAGGGAGGCCGTGCACAGCCAGCTGGCGGCCGCGCTCGACGCGGTCGTCCACCTGACCCGCGACCGCCCCGACGGACGCCGGCGCATCGCCGAGATCTGCCTGCTCACCAGGACCCCGACCGGCCTCGTCGAGTCGGTCCCCGCCCTGACCTTCGACGCCGACGGCCACACCCACGTCGGCCCCGGCTATAACGCCCTGGCTGGAAGGGCCCTGCTATGAGCAGCGCGCTGATCGTCGCCGCTGTGTGCACGGCGTGCGCCGTGTGGATGTGGACCGGCCCAGACCTCGCCACGACCCGCCTGGGCAGGCTGACCGGGAGCCGGGCCAGGCCGCGGTGGCGCTCGCTCGGCCGGTTGCTGACCCGTGCTCGCCCGGCCCGCCGCGCCGACGCCTGGCGCGGCGCGTCCATCGAGCTGTGCCAGGCCCTGTCGGCAGAGCTGTCCTCCGGCCGCACCCCCGGCGAGGCCCTGACCAGGGCCCTGGCATCGGTCGACTTCCCCGACCCGGAGACCCTGCGCCCGGTTGTGGCCGCGGCGCGAGACGGCGGCGACGTCCCCGCGGCACTGATCGCCGCGGCCCCGCCGCAGGGAGGCGAGGGCCTGCGCCGGCTTGCCGCCTGCTGGGAGGTCGGCGTCACGGTGGGCGCAGGCCTGTCAGCCCTGGTCGACCGGGTGGCGAGCGCGTTACGCGCGGCACAGGCCCACCGTCAGGACGTCGCCGCGCAGCTGGCCGGGCCTCGCACGACGGCCAGGATGCTGGCCGCGCTCCCGGCCCTGGGCCTCCTCATGGCGGCGGCCCTCGGCATGCGCCCCCTCGCTTTCCTGCTCGGCAGCCTGCCGGGCCTGATGTGCCTGGTGGCGGGGGTCACCCTCGACGCGTGCGGCCTGTGGTGGACCAACCGCATGGCCGTCCGAGCCCAGGGCTGAGCCCTGGTGGCCTCCCGGCCCGTACATGACCGAACGGATCTCACCGATGTTTCCACTGCTGTCCGCCCTGTCCGCCGGCCTGGCCGCGTGGTTGTGGCTTTCCCCGATGACCCCGGCCGGACGTCTGGCCCGGCTACGCCCTCCAGAAAAGCTTCCCCGCAGCCAGGCCGAAGACCCGCCGGCCTGGCTCGATCCGTCCCACGACCCCCCGAAACGGATGACCCGCAAGACCGCCGTCAGCGCCACCTGCGCGGGGTTGATGGCCACCCTCCTGTTCGGGGTCGGAGCCACTGGAATCATCGTCGGCCTGCTGACCATCCCCGCGGTGGCGATGTTCCTGCACGGGAAAGAGCCGCAGCGGGCGCGGCAAGACCGTGAGCGAATCGCCGCCGACCTGCCTTTCGCCGCCGACCTGATGACCGCATGCCTGCTCGCGGGCCGCCCGGTGAGTACGGCCACCGAGATCGCCGGCGACACGATCGGCGGCCCCCTCGGCAGGCGGCTGGGCTGGGTGAGCAGCCGACTGCGCCTGGGCGCCGACCCCGAAACCACCTGGGCGGCCCTTGCCGGAGATCCCGCGATGGGCGGGCTCTGCCGGGCGATGGGCCGGGCGGCTCAAAGCGGCGCGCCGGTGGCCGACGTGCTGACCCGCCTGGCCGACGACGCCCGGGAGGCCGCCAGAGCCGGATCCGTCGCGTCGGCCAGACAGGTCGGCGTCAAGGCCGTGGCACCGCTGGGTCTCTGCTTCCTGCCGGCGTTCGTCCTGCTCGGCATCATCCCGGTGATCGCCGGCCTGGCTTCGACGATCATCCTTCCTTAGCCTCGGCCCTCTTGCCCGTGTTACTCCTCGTCGGGCCGGGAGGGAGTTCACATGGCCGGCGGTTTGCTTGATCACGTCCCGCTCCCGGTACGGCGCCAGGAACGAGGTCAGCGCTGCCAGCATCGCTTCGGGGTTCTGACCGTCCCTTACCCCGTTCGGGCATGGTCGGCCCTTGCCGCAGCGTCCGTTGGCACCCACACCTGTGGCCTGCGGGGAAGCGGGCTGCGGGACGATGCAAAGTTCGACCAGCCGCTCTGAGAGCGGCGCGCTCAACACGGGCATCGTTCCCCAAGGCCGTGGGACATCACACGCCCATGGGACTCGGCAGGTCGGTTATCCACAGGCCCGGCTTTCGGCCGCCACCATCCACAGAACCGCGCTCGGTCCACTGTCCGCAGAGCCTCCTCGGCGACCCTTGGACTCCCGCCGGACAAGACCCGGCTCCGACCATCTGGAGACCCGATGCATGGTTCCATCCCCACGCCAGACGCCGTCAAAGCCGCCGCCGCGCCACGCCCCCACACCCCGCCGGGAGCCAGCTCGGCCCCTTCCATCGAGCACGCCGCCCGCACCACGCCGGCCACCGTGTCGACGCGCGCTGACACCACGCCCCCATCGACGTCCGCCGGTGAAGGAGCCGTCGGAGGGGGCTCGCGGTGGCTATCCAACAGGTGGCTCCACTACGCGGTGGCCAATCGCGAGCGCGGCATGTCCACCGCCGAATACGCGGTGGGCACCATCGCGGCCTGCGCCTTTGCCGCGCTCCTGTTCAAGGTCGTGAGCAGCCCGGAAGTGCAGGAAATGCTGACCTCCCTCATCGACCGGGCACTCAAGACGACCGGTAAATGATCCGCCGCCCCGGGCGGACCTCCGTGGGCGAAAGACGGTCGGCATCGCGGGGCTCGGTGACGGCCGAGACCGCCGCGATGCTGCCCGCTCTCATGGTCGTCCTGGCTGCCGCACTGTGGGCCATCCAAGCCGTCGGCGCCCAGCTCGAATGTGTGGACGCGGCCCGCGCGGCCGCTCGGGCCGCCGCCAGAGGTGAACCACTGAGCCAGGTCCGCGACCACGCCCGGTCGGCCACCCGTCCCAACGCGCGGATAGCCGTGTCCCGTGACGTCGACCTGACCAGGGTGCAGATCACCGTCGAGGTGCGCCCAGCGTGGGGCGGGTCGCTGCCCGCCGTCCAGGTGTCCGCCACGGCCACAGCCGACACCGAACCATGACGACGCCCAGGCTCCTGACCGGAGCGGTTCAGGCAGGAGATCTAGGGTCGCCGAGGAGGAAGAGATCAAGCACAAGGAACGCGGCTCGGCCACGCTATGGGGCGTTGCCCTCATGGGTCTCCTGATGGCCGTCGCCACGGCGTTCGCCACTGTGGGCTCCGTACGTGTGGCCCGCCACCGCGTCAGCAGCGCCGCCGACCTCAGCGCGTTGGCGGCGGCCGAAAGGGTGGTGGCCGACCCGGAGGGTGCCTGCCTGCGGGCCGCGACCCTCGCTGCACAGAACGGCGTCAAACTCACCCGCTGCGAGATCCGTGACGAGGTCGCCGACGTCTGGACCTCGTTGTCGATCTCCCTGCCTATCGCCGGCACCCGCACCCTGACCGGCAGGTCCCGTGCGGGCCCCGCGACGGTGGCCTCGGCCGAAAACGATCACTAGCCCGCCGGCATCGCAGCCACCACCCGCCTACCACTCACCGCCTGCCACCTACCGTCCCGCCACCTAACGCTCGCTGTGTGGCACTGATATGTCTGACATGCGCTGACTCGGGTGGTGAGTCGTGATTCTTGCGATTTGACAAAAATATGTGTGAACGGCAAAAGGGTGGCATCCCGCATTGTGGTGGATGGGGCTTGCGGGGCTATGTCGCAATCCAGTAACGACTCCTTAGACGCGGTGTCCAAGAGCTGGGTATTTCCCGTAAGGTCCCGCTTACCCTCGGTTCATGCCATATGCGACAGAGAGTCTGTGACAGCTCTGACGAAGTCGCTAGGGTGCGGTCCGGGGGCGGTCGGTGACCGTATCGGCCGGGCGGACTGCACTTCCGGTCGTCGCGTGAACGCCTCCGTGGGCGGTCGGGCGACGCGAGGCTCTCGATGGAGGGAAGCGTCGTGACGGTAGTCGGCAAAGTGGTGGCCGCAGGAGCGATCGTGGCGGTGTCCGTCACGCTGGGCGGTTCCGCGCGGGCCGCCTCCGTGACCTGGCAGGCCGACACGTCCGGACAGATCACGTCGCCCACCGACTGTCAGGTGGTCTCGGGCTCGTCCGTCACTGTTTCCGCCCGTACGGGGATGATCCAGCTCAACATGGGCCTATATCTCGAAGGTCCGGCCACCCCCCGTCAGAAGGTCGCCGGAGGCGGCGCCAACCAGACGCTCTCCGGGACGTTCGACGCCGGCGACGCCCCCAACGGCCCCTTCACCGTGATCCTCAAGGGAGAGCTCACCGGGAGGGAGTACGCCACCAGCACGTTCAAGCTGCGACGGCCGGCCGAGGCTCCGGGCAACGTGAACGTGGCACGGCAGGGCGCCGACAAGGTTCTTGTCACCTGGGCCAGAGGTCCGGAGCCCGATCTGCAGTCCTATGAGGTCTCCAACACGCTGACGGGAATCGTCGGGAGGCTCCCCGCCGACAGCGCGTGCGCGGGCACCTCGTGCAGAGCGGTGCTCGCGGTGCCCGCCAAGGCGGAAGGGCAGCGGGTGGCGTTCACCGTCAAGGCCTTCAGGGGCGACGGCGAAGGAGGCTCGATCGGGTCGGACCCGTCGGCCTCCGCCTACCTCGCTTTTCCCGCCAAGCCCACGGCCAAGCCGAAAAAGACCACCAAACAGACGCCGAAGAGCCGAGATGGCAAGAACGTCGACGCGCTGCCGACCCTGCCCGCCAAGAGGCAGCCACTGCCCACGGACGAGCCGACGACCCGTAACCCGAAGACCTCCAAGTTGCCCGACATTCCCGACACCGACACTGACGGCAACCTGCCCATCCCGACAGCCGACGATGATTCGGGCGGGCTCGTCCCGTCCGGCGCCAGGGACGGCACGGACACCGCGCCCGTAACGACCGGTGACGTTAGGGCGCAGTCGAGCGAGTCGCCGCTGGGGGAGATCGGACAGTACGGCCTCTACGTGGCGGCCGGCCTCCTGTTGTTGCTGCTTGGCGCGCACGCGGGCGCCTGGGCGCGGCGGCGGGCCCTTGCCGGTGACGGGGCCGGTGCCACGCCAGCGCCGGTGACCGCGGCCACGCGCGCCGGCCCTGCTTTCGCCGGAGGCGGTACGCAGGCCGCGGAGAACGATGACACCATCCAGCCTGCCGCCACACCGCTCCGGCGACGGCCCACGGTGATCCTGGCCGTGGCGAAGACGCGCGTACCCGATCATTCCCGAACCGAGCAGCCCACAGAGCACCAGCAGTCGGCGAAGCCGGAACGATCCCGGGACACGCCCGGGGAGCGGGCCGCCGCGTTCTCCAAATCCGATCCGGCGCGTAAGGAGATATCCGTCCAGATCGAGGTGGACGATGTCCGGGAAGTTCGCGACGCGGAAGGCACCCGGCAGGGGCCCATGCGGATCGCCTTGCCTAGTTCGGCCGTGACCGACGTGCCCGAGGGCTCGGCCTCCATCACCCCGCCCGCCGTCCGTATCGAAGAACACTGGGACGACTACCTTCCGCCGTCGCCCAGAGCCATGGAGGACAGCGGGTTCTGGGAACGCCCGCAGCCGGGATCCGCTGACTTCTGGGCAGCCGACGAAGGCGACGACCATGAGAATGAGCGTGCTTTCGCTGGCCGCAGGCACAGGGGCGGCGACAGCTGAGGTCACCTGGGCACGATCGTCGGTGAGGCCGCAGGGACGGTCCTGTGATGCCCGGCCGGCGCCGTCGGCGGGTCTTCCCCTATTGCTGGGTCAGCAGGGTGCCGAGGATGCGGATCGCGCCTCGTTTGTCCAAGGGTTCGTTGCCGTTGCCGCACTTCGGGGACTGGATGCAGGAGGGGCAGCCACGTTCGCACTCGCATGAGGTGATGGCCTCGCGTGTCGCCGTCAGCCAGTCCGTCGCGCGGGCGTAGCCGCGTTCGGCGAAGCCCGCTCCGCCCTCGTGGCCGTCGTACACGAAGACCGTGAGCAGGCCCGTGTCGGCGTGAAGTTCGGTGGAGACGCCGCCGATGTCCCAGCGGTCGCAGGTGGCGAACAGGGGGAGCAGGCCGATCGAGGCGTGCTCGGCGGCGTGGGCGGCTCCGCCGAGGTCGATGCCGGCCTCGGCGAGCGGGGCCACCGCGGACGTGGGCAGCGTCCACCAGACCGCACGGGTGCGAAGGGTGCGAGGGGGGAGATCCAGGGGTTCGTCGCCGAGCATCTCGCCCGACTGCAGGCGTCTCTTGAGGTATGAGACGACCTGCCGGGTCACCTCCACCTCGCCGAAGTGCAGCGTGCCCGGGCCCAGGGCATGGGAGCGTTGGGTGCCAAGGATGGAAATGTCGGTGATGTCCCGGGCGAACGTGGTGTAGTCGGGGCTTGCGCTGGAGACCAGGGCGACCCCGGCCTCCAGATCGAGCACCTCCACCAAGAAGGTCTCGCCCTGGTGGAGGTAGACCGCGCCGGTGTGCACCGCGGTGTGGGCGGAGGGCTCGTCCACGCTGCCCAGGAGACGGCCGGTCGACGACTCCACGACCTGGATGGGGGTGCCTCCGCCGCCACGGATGTCGGCGAGGTCGGTGGCGCGCTCGCGCCTGGTCCAGAACCATCCCGCCGGACGCCTCCTGAGCAGCCCCTGGGCGACCAGGTCTTCGAGGACGGCCGGGGTGGTGTCGCCGAAAACGGGCAGGTCGTCCTCGGCCAGCGGGATCTCGGCGGCGGCGGCGCAGAGGTGCGGGCCCAGCACGTACGGGTTGTCCGGGTCGAGAACGATCGCTTCCACGGGCCGGCCGAACAGGGCGTCGGGGTGGTGCACCAGGTAGGTGTCGAGGGGATCGTCCCGGGCGATCAGTATGGCGAGTGCGTCCCGGCCGTCCCGGCCCGCCCGGCCCGCCTGCTGCCAGAGCGAAGCCCGGGTGCCCGGCCAGCCGGCGATCAGCACGGTGTCGAGACCGGAGACGTCCACGCCGAGTTCGAGGGCGTTCGTGGTGGCCAGGCCCATGATCGTGCCCGCGCGGAGCGCCTTCTCCAGGAGCCTGCGGTCTTCGGCGAGATAGCCGGCCCGGTATGCGGCAATCTTGTCGGGGAGGCCGGTCCAGTCGGAGGTGTCCGGGATCGACCAGCCGAGCGAACCTTCTTCGGGCAGATCGCCCTCACCCGCCCCACCCTCGTCCACGGGTTCTCCGGAGGTGGCGAGGCTCGCCGGCGAGCTGGGGCCGTAGTGGACGGTCTCGCTGGGCGAGCCGGGTGCGGAGGTGTGGTGGCCGGTTTCGTCGGGCGAGCCGGGTGCCGGGGTGTGGTGGCCGGTTTCGCTGGGCGAGCCGGGTGGCGATGGTGAGGGGGTGTGGCGGTCGGTGGACGAGGTGAGGGAGAAAGCGACGTCGGCGAGCTTGGCACGGGCGGACAGCGCCACCGTTTCCGCGCCGCGGCGTGAGCGGACGAAGGCGAGTGTACGGATGTCGGCGACGACAAGGTCCGCCAGTAGGTCAGCCGTCTCCGCCGTGGCCGTGCGCCGTACGGGTGCCCCTCCCTCGCCCCGCAGATCCGTCAGGGGCGGCTCCCACAATGCGATGGTCGTCGACCCCTTGGGCGAGGCGTCAACGGTCACCTCGTGCATCTCAAGCCCCGTCAGCCTCTTCGCGAACGCCCCAGGTTCGCTGGCCGTCGCCGAGGCGAGCAGGAACGTGGGGTCTGAGCCGTATCGTGCGCACACCCGGCGAAGGCGGCGCAGGATCTGGGCGACGTGAGAGCCGAAGACGCCGCGGTAGCCGTGGCATTCGTCCACGACGACCATGCGCAGCCGGCGGAAGAACGACGACCACTGGGAATGGCGGGGAAGGAGGCCACGGTGCAGCATGTCGGGATTTGTCAGTACGTAGTTGGCGTGTTGGCGTACCCACTTCCGCTCCTCGAACGGAGTGTCACCGTCGAACGTGGCGGCCCGCACCTTGGTGATGCGCAGCTCGCGCAGGGCGCGCAGCTGGTCGGCGGCCAGGGCCTTGGTCGGCGTCAGGTACAGGATCGTCCCGCCGTCCAGGCACGCCGTGACCGCGGGAGTGAGGTACGCCAGCGATTTCCCGGACGCCGTTCCCGTGGAAATGATCACGTTTCGGCCACGGAATGCCAGGTCGGCGGCCTCGTACTGGTGAGGCCAGAGTCCTGTCACCCCACGGTTCGCCAAGCGCGTAACCAAGACTTCAGACGTCCATTTGGGCCATCGGGCTTGACCCGCCTGACGTGCTGGAACATGCTCCACATGAGTGACGCGCTCACGACGTGCGGGAACACCAAGCAGGTGGTGGAGGAGTGGACCTGCCTGTTCTGGGGAGGATGCGGTGGAAGTCACTGTTTCCAGTCTTGCATCGGTGGGCAAAGTCGTCGGGAATCGTGATTTCGTATAGACACAAGCCAGGCACGTGGTTGAATGCCGCGCGTCAGGGTCGGACAGTTTGGGGCCACGCTCCAGATTGCCAGGCCCGCAAGACTACTTTCGCAGGCGAGGCGCTGGAGGATCTGTGGATCTGAAGTTGGATCACCGCACCGAAGACCGACTCACCATCGTGGAGGTCGAGGGTGAGATCGATGTGTACACGGCGCCGAGATTGCGTGAGCTCCTCATCGACCTGGTGAACAAGGGCAACTTCCATCTTCTCGTCAACATGGAGAAGGTCGACTTCCTTGACTCCACAGGGCTGGGCGTCCTGGTCGGTGGGCTCAAGCGGGTTCGCGCGCACGACGGCTCGCTGGAGCTGGTCTGCACGCAGGAGCGCATCCTCAAGATCTTCCGGATCACCGGCCTGACCAAGGTCTTCGGGATTTACGCTTCGGTCGACGAGGCCAAGGAAGCTCACGGCAAAGACAAGTAGCATGGCTACCGTCGAGCTGACGTTCAGCGCTCTCCCCGCGCATGTGCGGACCGCACGGCTGGTGGCCACGGCGATCGCCCGCCGCACCGGCGTGGAGGAGTCCCTGCTGGACGAGGTCAGGCTCGCCGTGGGTGAGGCATGCTCCCGGGCGGTCGAGGTGCATCGCGCCCACTGTCCGGGAGAACCCATCCGCATCGAGCTGCGTGACGACTCCGGCCGCTTCGAGGTCACGGTCAGCGATCATGCTCCCAGCGATGAGACCAAGCCGGAACAGCCCCTCGACCTGGGCATGCTTTCTGACTCGTTCATGTCGGGCTTCGGCATAGCGGTCATCGAGGGCCTGGCCGACGACGTCGAGGTCTTCCCCGGTCCGAAGGGCACCAACATCCGCATGAGCTGGCCCGCCGGCAACGGCGCGTGATCGGGTCCGCGCGAGTGCCTTCCGCCGCCTGGCCGCTGGGCGCCTTTCTGGCGCCCAGCATCAAACCCTCCATCCTGTACGGCAAGCCGACGAGACCCGCCCGCCGACCATGGCTGAGGGCCTCCGGGAGTGCCGCGATCTTTTGGTGATCAGAGGGCTGACCTGGGGCTTTTAGGCTGCTAGGGGGCCGTTGTCGGTGGGTTGGCCCGTGGGATGCGTTTTCGCTGGTCACAGGCTCAGGGGAGATCGTTTGCCCGGTTGGGGCCGCTTCGATCTTCGCGTTCGTCGTGTCTTCCCCGGTGTCGATCCGATGCATGTGGACGGCTGCCGTCCGCAGCGGGCGGGAAGTCGTTGAGGTAGGCCCGGAGGATGGCGACGAGTTCGGGCGGGATCGGCATGATGCGCATGGCCGTTGTCGCCCGGTGCTTGAGTCCCTCCTTCTCATGTCGTTCCCCGGTGTCGGTCCACAGCGTGCCGACGTCGGGAGCCGCACCAGTGAGGGTGAGCTTGCCCCAGCCCCGTAAAGGTAAGTGGCATCCGTCTACGGTGAGCGCCATGACTTCGGAGGGACGTAGCCCCGCGAAGAGCATGATGTCGAAGAAGGTGTGGAGCATCGGTCCTCAGTGCTGGTTGCTCGGGTAGAACCGCAGTTTCGGGATAGCGGCGATGATGCGCCGCGGCTTGTTCCAGGGTTGGGACAACCAGCGGAGAGTCGGAGGGCAGGACCAGCCCGGCACCGCACGTTTCGTAGGCAGTGTCGAATCTGTCCTCCGCCCGTTCGTCTTCAGGATGTGAGCCTTCATGAAGGAGTAGCCATGTCCTCAGCAACCCTGCCGCCAGCACGTGACCTCCCACAGCGACGAGCCGGCGCCTTTGACCGTCTGAGCAGCGGATCCCAAATGTGGCTGGCCACCGGGAGCGACGGTCACGGGGCACACCTGATCCCAGTCGCCTACGTGTGGGACGGCTCGACCTTGACTACCGCGACCTTCCGCCGCAGTCGCACGGTCTCAAACCTGCGGGCGAGACCAACGGCGCGGTTGGCGATTGGGGACACCGCCGACGTCGTCCTGATCGATGCCTGCACGGTTCTGCTCGACGTACCCAACATCGACGTAGCCTCAGCCAAGGCGTACGCAAAAGTATCGACAGACCCACGCAACGCCCCGAACATGTTCCTGTACATCCGCCTCGTCCCCAAGCGCATACTCGCATGGAATTCTCTGGCAGAGTTCAGCGGCCGTACTCTCATGCTCGACGGTTCCTGGCTTGATGTCCCCGTTGACTGAGGCTAAGGCGACAGCGCCGCCGTACCAACCACCTGTGTGATGACTTTCCCTACTAGATCAAGTCCGCCCGGTCGAGCCGGGCGAGCACCGGGCCTCCTCGGCCCGATGGGGGATCTTGCCGGCGCCACCCACGGCAACCCTTAGAGCGGCGGCACCCCGGAGCGCTTCGGGCGGGCCCGGGCCGTACACGGAAATTTGACTCCGAGGTCGAGCGCCTGCATGACACTCTTGACACCTTGACCGGCCCCTGACACATCCCGCCGACGCCGCTCCTCAGAGCCCGGCGAGTCCGCACCCGGGGGAGTAAGCGCCCAGCGGGATCGTCGCGGGCATCACCTCGCCGGCGGGCCGAAGGGCCAGAGTGCACGTGCGCGGCGGATCCCGTGTGGAGCCCCCGCAGTCCGTGACGGACGCATGATCGAGGGCGGCGGCCGCCGGAGTCGCTGCCGCCCCGATGGCGGCAGCGATGCCGGCGCTTCGCGGGAAACCATCCACAGCCTGTGGATGACATGCCCCCGCCCCCACTTACCGTTGTTTCGGTCGGCACGTATCATGGCCATGTCATGACCGTAAACCAAGAGAAATTTCGCCTGTCAGGCCCCAAACCGGGTCGCTGGCAGGGATTTACTGGACGCTTGCACAATTAGCGGCCTTCAGAGCCTTCATATCCGTGGAGTGCCTGCGTAGACTCCCGGCACCGGCCAAGGTGATCCGGCGGAACGCGGATTCAACCGGAAGCGGCACCCACAACCCGGATGGTGCCGCAACACCCGCCGAGGAAGAGTGCAGCACCGCCCGGGCAGGACGACCGGTCTTGCCGAGGAGAACGATGAGCAGGCACATGCTGGCACTGGAGCCAGCGTCCAATCTGGCCCTGAGCGGAAACAATCTCACCATCGTGATCGTGGTCGCCGCGGTCGCACTTATCGCGCTAGCCGTCGCCGGCGGCCTGGTACGCGAAGTGCTGTCCGCCGGCCAGGGCACCGAACGTATGCAGAACATCGCGCGCGCCGTGCAAGAAGGCGCCGCGGCCTACCTAGCCCGCCAATTCCGCACGCTGGCGATCTTCGTCGTCGTGATTCCCTTCCTGCTGCTCCTCCTACCTGGAGAGATGGACGTCCGCATCGGGCGATCGATCTTCTTCGTGGTCGGGGCGGTGTTCTCCGCGCTGACCGGGTTCATCGGCATGTGGCTGGCCGTGCGCGGAAACGTGCGCGTCGCCGCCGCGGCCAACGACTCCGGCGAGAAGCGCGCCATGCGCATCGCGTTCCGCACCGGGGGCGTGGCCGGGATGTTCACCGTCGGCCTCGGCCTGCTCGGCGCGGCCGTGGTCGTGTTCATCTACCAGGGCAACGCGCCCGGCGTGCTCGAAGGCTTCGGCTTCGGAGCGGCGCTGCTGGCGATGTTCATGCGAGTCGGCGGCGGCATCTTCACCAAGGCCGCCGACGTCGGCGCCGACCTGGTCGGCAAGGTCGAGCAGGGCATCCCCGAGGACGACCCGCGCAACGCCGCCACCATCGCCGACAACGTGGGCGACAACGTCGGCGACTGCGCCGGCATGGCGGCCGACCTGTTCGAGTCGTACGCGGTCATGCTGGTCGCCAGCCTCATCCTGGGCCGCGTGGCCTTCGGCGAGGAGGGGCTCGTCTTCCCCCTCATCGTCCCGATGATCGGTGTGCTCACCGCGATCATCGGCATCTTCGTCACCGGGATGCGCGACCGCGACCGCAACGGCATGGCGGCGATCAACCGCAGCTTCTTCATCTCGGCCGCCATCTCGGCGGTGCTCGTCACGGCGGCCGCGTTCTGGTACCTGCCCAGCAGCTTCAGCGGCCTGACCGGCGCCGCCGTCGAGTCCACCGCCGACCCGCGGCTCATCGCCATCGGCGCCGTCCTCATCGGCCTGGTGCTGGCGAGCGCCATCCAGCTGCTGACCGGCTACTTCACCGAGACCAACCGGCGTCCCGTGCGCGAGATCGGCGAGAGCTCGGCCACCGGCCCGGCCACCGTCATCCTGGCCGGCATCAGCGTCGGCCTGGAGTCGGCCGTCTACTCCGCCCTGATCATCGGCGGCGCGGTCTACGGCGCGTTCCTGCTCGGCTTCGGCAACGTGACGATCGCGCTGTTCGCGGTGGCGCTGGCGGGCACCGGCCTGCTGACCACGGTCGGCGTCATCGTGTCGATGGACACCTTCGGCCCGGTCTCCGACAACGCCCAGGGCATCGCCGAGATGTCCGGTGACGTCGAGGGCGAGGGCGCCCGCGTGCTCACCAGCCTGGACGCCGTCGGCAACACCACCAAGGCCATCACCAAGGGCATCGCGATCGCCACGGCCGTGCTGGCGGCGACCGCGCTCTTCGGCGCCTTCCGTACGGCGGTCGAGACCGAGCTGACCGCGGCGAGTGCGGCGGTCAAGGAGACGCTCGGCACGTTCGCCTCGTTCAGCCTCAGCATCGACCAGCCCAACGTGCTGGTCGGCCTGATCATCGGCGCCGCGGTCGTGTTCCTCTTCTCGGGGCTCGCGATCTCGGCGGTCGGGCGGGCCGCGATGCGCGTGGTCTTCGAGGTGCGCGACCAGTTCCGCAACAACCCGGGCATCATGGACGGCACGCAGAAGCCGGAGTACGGCCGGGTCGTCGACATCTGCACCCGCGACTCGCTGCGCGAGCTGGCCACGCCCGGCCTGCTGGCGGTCATGACCCCGATCGCGGTCGGGTTCGCCCTCGGCTACGCGCCGCTGGGCGCGTTCCTGGCCGGAGCGATCGCCTGCGGGACCCTGATGGCGGTCTTCCTGTCCAACTCGGGTGGGGCCTGGGACAACGCCAAGAAGCTGGTGGAGGACGGTCACCACGGCGGCAAGGGCTCGGAGGCCCACGCCGCCACGGTCATCGGCGACACGGTCGGAGACCCGTTCAAGGACACCGCGGGCCCGGCCATCAACCCGCTGATCAAGGTGATGAACCTGGTGGCGTTGCTGGTCGCCCCGGCGGTGGTCCTCTACGCGGGCAGCCCGGCCATCCGCATCGGCATCACCGTGATCGCCGTGGGCGTGGTGGTCGCGGCCATCATCGTGTCCAAGCGGCGGTCGGTGACGAGCGAGCCGGCCAACGACAACAAGCGCGACAAGGAGCCCGTCGCGTCGTGACCGGCTGAACCCGTGAACGCCCGCTTCCGTCATGGGAGGCGGGCGTTCCGCTTTCCCGGGCGTTCCGCTTCCCCGGGGGGTCCCCGCTTCCTCCGGGAGATTCCGCCGCCCAAGAAAGTCCTGCTGTCCGGGGAGGTCCTGGTTCTCGGGATCCTGCTGTCCGGGGAGGTCCCGCTTCTCGGGGTCCAGCTCGTCGGGGAGGTCCTTTCCAGGGGCCGGCTTCCCGAGGAGGTTCCTTTCCGGGATCCGGCTCTCGGAAGCGTGCGATTCTCCAGGAAGCGCCCAGGGGAACGTCTTCCCCGGGAAGTCCGGGGTAGATCCGGATTTCCAGGGGAGTCGAAGGACCTGAGCGTCCCGATGGGAGACTGGGCACGTGAATGATGACAAGCGGCCGAGCGGAGGCAAGGCCCTGGGCTTCATCCTGCTGGCGATGCTGGTCGTCCTGGCCGTGCTCGTCGGGCTGGCCACCTGGGCGACGAGGAATGGATGACCGGTGCGGACCTTGATTGTGCTGCGTCACGCGAAGGCCGCTCAGATCGCCGGCCTGCTCGACCGCGAGCGGCCGCTGACCGACCGGGGCGAGCGCGACGCCGAGCGGGCCGGCGACGAGATCAGGGCGGCCGGGTTCACCCCCGAGGTGGTGCTCTGCTCGCCGGCGATGCGGACCAGGCGCACCGCGGAGCTCGCCTTCCCCGACGCTGAGATCAGCTACGAGCGCGACATCTACGAGGCGTACTCGGACGAGCTGCTCGATCTGGTGCGCAGGTGTGATCCCGGGCTGGGCACCGTGGTGTTGTGCGGGCACAACCCGGGCGTGCACGAACTGGCGCTGGGGCTGGCGGGCGGTGACTACGTTTTCAGGCCCGGGGCCTTCGCGGCGATCCGGGTGGAGCCGCCGTGGGCGGAGCTTTCTCCGGGTGCGGGCCGTCTGGTCACCCGCTGGGATCCCAAGGAGGGCTGACTCAGCCTGCCGCGAGCGCGCCGTCCTCGGCGTCGGCCGCCTCCACCTCGTCGCGTGAGATGCCCAGCAGGTAGAGGATGGAGTCGAGGTAGGGGGTGTTGACCGCGGTGTCGGCCGCCTGGCGTACGACGGGCTTGGCGTTGAAGGCGATGCCCAGCCCGGCCGCCGCGATCATGTCGAGGTCGTTGGCGCCGTCGCCGATCGCCACCGTCTGCGAGATCGGCAGGCCGGCCTCGCGGGCGAACCTCTCCAGCGCCCGCGCCTTGCCGGGACGGTCGACGACCTCCCCGACCACGCGGCCGGTCAGCCGGCCGTCGATCACTTCGAGCATGTTCGCCGCGGAGTAGTCGATGCCGAGCTCCTCCACCAGGCCGTCGGTGATCTGCGTGAACCCGCCGCTGACGATGGCGAAGCGGTAGTCGAGCCGTTTGAGCGTGCGGACCAGCGTGCGGGCGCCCGGCGTGAGCACGACTTCTTTGCGCACGTGGTCGAGCACCTCGGCGGGCAGCCCTTCGAGCAGCGTCACCCGCCGCCGCAGGGACTCGGCGAAGTCGAGCTCGCCGCGCATGGCCTCCTCGGTGACCCTGGCGACCTCGTCGAGGCAGCCCGCGTGCGCGGCCAGCAGCTCGATGACCTCGCCCTGGATGAGGGTCGAGTCGACGTCCATGACGATCAGGCGCTTGGCCCGCCGCGACAGGCCGGTGCGCTGCACGGCCACGTCGACCTCCTGGGCGGCGGCCTCGGCGGCCAGCTCGACCCGCAAAGACGTGGGGTCGGCTCCGGAGACGGACAGCTCGATGCATGTGACGGGCCACTGCGCGAGGCGTTCGATGCGGTCGATGTTGGCCCCGGCGGCGGCGATGCGGCCGGCGATGCCCGCGATGGCAGCCGGTTGCAGGGTGGCGCCGAGCACGCTGACCGACAGGCGGCCGCGGCGGCGCTGCTCCTTGGCCTGTGAGCCGGTGGACAGCTCCACCTCCATGCCGAGGTCTTCGGCCACCCGCTCGACGGCGGTCCACATGGCGCCGAGCGTCGTGCCGGTGCCGGTGGAGGGGCCGCCCGCGTACGCGACGAGCACGCCGAGCGTGAGCCGGCCTCGGATGACGACCTGTTCGATGTCCGAAACGGTCACCGGAAAGCCGGACAGAACGGAAAAAAGCCGTGAAGTAACGCCCGGGCGGTCAGGGCCGTTCAACGTGATCAGGAGGGTGCGCTGGTCCACATCCAGTCACGGTACTGCGCCCGGTCCGATGCTCGTGAAGCAGGATGGGCATTCGGACGTGGGCGTGGCGACCGGAGTGCGCCGTTCGCCGGCGCGCCGCCGGTCGGCAAAATGTCGGCAAAGGGCCGGCTCGGCAGGCTCAGGCTAGCTCTGCAGGATCAGGTGGGTGTCGCCGAACTCGTGCCACAGATACCGTTCCCGCAGCGCCGCCTCGTACGCGCGGGCCAGCACGTTCTCGCCCGCGATCGCGCTCAGCATGAGCAGGTGGCTGGAGCGCGGCTCGTGCAACCCGGTGATCAGCCCCGTGACGGCCCGCACGCCGAGCTCAGGCGTGACGACGTGCCGGGTCCAGCCCGCCGACGCGGCCACGCGCCCGTCCGCGCCGACGGCCGTCTCCAGAGCGCGTACGACCGTCGTGCCCGTGGCCACCACCCGGTTGCCGTTCTGCCTGGTCAGGTTCACCAGCCGCGCCGTGGGCCCCGGCACGTCGTACCGCTCCGCGTAGGGCGGCTCGTCCTTCTCCGGCGAGGCCACCCCCGTGTGCAGGGTGATCGGCGCGATCCCGATCCCGCGCGCCACGAGCGCCGCCACCAGGTCCGCGGTGAACGGCCGGGCCGCGCTCGGCATCTCGGCGCTGCCCGGCACGGTCGCGAACACCGTCTGGTAGTCCTCGATCGGCCAGTCCCGCTCCACGTACGAGTAGCGGATCGGCACCCCGTGACCGCGCAGGTACCGCTTCACGTCCCGGTCGAGCTCGGCCCGCCACAAGCGCGGCGTCTCCCGCTCGATCAGCCGCAACGTGGCCCGCCCCGGCAGCGGCAGCCACTCGCCGGGCTCGCCGCCGCCGTAGGGCTCGGACGCCTTCGAGGTACGGCGGCGCAGCTCCACCAGCCACGTGCCGTCCTCCCGCGCGGTCGAGAAGTGCACGGCCAGCCGGTCCAGCCGGACGGCCGCCGGCAGGGTCGCCGAGTTGTTCACCACGATCAGGTCACCGGGGTCGAGCAGCCGCGGCAGGTCGGCGAAGCGGTGGTGGAGGGGGTCCAGGTCGCCGCGCGACACCATCAGGCGTACCGCGTCCCTGGCCGTCCCCCTCGCCTCCGGCGGTTCGTGGGCGGACAGACCGGGCGGCAGCGAGAAGTCCAGCGCGCCGGTCAGCGACGCGGTCATTGGAGGCTCACTTTGCCGCTGGCCGGGCGGGCGCCGACCAGGTCGTGCAGCGCCGTGGCGACCTTGGCGGGATCGGTCGCCGCCCCGGCCTCCTCGGCGCCCACGGCGTCGGCCAGCATCCGGGTGTTCATCTCGCCCGGGTCCACCCACCAGACGCGCAGCTCGGGCTCCTCGGCGGCCAGCACGTTGGACAGCTGCTCCAGAGCCGCCTTGGTGGCCCCGTAGCCGCCCCAGCCCTCGTACGGGCCCGTGGCGGCGTCGGAGGTGACGTTCACCACCGCGCCCTGGGCCGCCCGCAGCGCGGGAAGCGTGGCCTGGATGAGGGCGAGGGGCGCGGTCACGTTAGTCTCCAGCAGCACCCTGAACGCCTCCAGCGGATAGCCCGCGAGCGGCGGCAACGGGGTCACACCCAGGTCGCTGGCGTTGTTGACCAGCAGATCCAGCTCGGGAGCGGCCCGCGCGAGCCGCCGGACGTGCGCCGGGTCCTTCACGTCGCCGGGGATGGCGGTGGCGCCCAGCTCGGCGGCGACCCGTTCCAGGTCGTCCGCGCCGCGGGCGGTGAGCACGAGGTTCCATCCCGCTCCTGCCAGGGACCTCGCCAGGGCGAGGCCGAGGCCGCGGGACGCGCCGGTGATGAGTGCGGTGTTCGTCATGCCCACGACGTTAGGAACGCGACGCCCGGCGGACATCGGCCTGAGGGCCGGACCGGCCCTGGGGACATGGTCCTAGGACCTTAAGGTGGGGACGTGGCCACCGACCGAGACGCAGTCCTGCACGCGGTGAGCTCCGCGGTCCTCGCGGTCACCCGCCACCTGTCCGTCCGCGAGGTGCTGCAGGTCATCGTACGCTCGGCGCAGCGGCTGCTCGACGCCCGCTACGCCGCGCTCGGCGTGCCCGACGACGACGGGTCGTTCGCCGAGTTCGTCGCCGAGGGCATCACCGACAAGCAGTGGGACGCGATCGGGCCGCTTCCGAGACAGCACGGCATGCTCGGGGCGATGCTCCGCGACGGCGCCCCCGCCCGGCTGCCCGACCTGCGTGAGGACCCGCGGTTCGAGTGGTGGCCGAAGGCGCACCCGGTGATGAAGGACTTCCTCGGCGTCCCGATCCGCGACGGCGACGAGGTGCTCGGCATCATCTTCCTGGCCAACAAGCGCACCCCCGGCGGCTTCACGCAGGAGGACCAGGACCTCCTCACGCTCTTCGCCGCGCACGCCGCGATCGCGCTGACCAACGCCCGCCTCTACGAACGCGGCCGCGAGCTGGCCATGCTGGAGGAGCGCAACCGGGTCGCCCACGAGCTGCACGACGCGGTCACCCAGAAGCTGTTCTCGCTCAGGCTGACCGCACAGTCGGCGCAGGCCATGCTCGACAAGGCCCCCGACAAGGTCGCCCCTGAGCTTCAGCGCGTCCAGCGGCTGGCCGGTGAGGCTCTGACCGAGCTGCGCGCCGTGATCGTCGAGCTGCGCCCGGCCGAGCTCGACCGGCACGGCCTGTCGGAGACGCTGCGCAAGCACGTGCGCATGCTCGACCGGCTCCACCCGTCCCTGGTCGTGTTCGAGTGCGGTGAGCTGCCGCCGCTGGACCCGGTGGTCGAGGTGGCGGCGCTCAGGGTGGCTCAGGAGGCGCTGCACAACGCGCTCAGGCACTCCGAGGCGTCCCGCGTCTCGGTGCGCCTGGCATACGAGGAGGGCAAGCTGGTGTTGAGCGTCGAAGACGACGGCAGAGGCTTCGAGCAGGCCGACTCGCGTGGCCTGGGCCTGGCGTCGATGCGTGACAGGGCCGAGTCCGTCGGAGGCGTCATGACCGTCGAGTCGGCCCTGGGCAGGGGGACCACGGTGCGCGTGGAGGTGGGCGTGTGATCCGGGTGCTGATCGCCGACGATCATCCGGTGGTGCGTCAGGGGCTGCGTACGTTCCTCGACCTGCAGGACGACATCACCGTGGTCGCCGAGGCGGGCGACGGGGCCCAGGCCGTCGAGCTGGTCGGCGAGCTCCGCCCCGACGTGCTGTTGCTGGATCTGAAGATGCCCGTGCTCGACGGTCTCGGCGCGCTGGAGCGGCTGACCGGCACGGCGACCAGGATCGTCGTGCTGACGTCGGTGAGCGACCGGTCCGACGTGGGTCCCGCGATGCGCGCGGGCGCGTCCGGGTTCCTCTACAAGGACGTCGATCCGTCCGCGCTGGTCCAGGCGGTGCGCGCGGTGCACGGCGGCCAGGTGCTGCTCGCGCCCGAGGCGGCGGAGGCGATGCTGGCCTCGCCCGACGGCGCGTCCGGCGTGCCGGGAGCGGTGCCGCTGACCGAGCGCGAGCGGGAGGTGCTGGCGCTCATCGCGGCCGGCCGGTCCAACAGGGAGATCGCGAGGAGCCTGACCGTGGCGGAGAAGACGGTCAAGACCCACGTGTCGAACGTGCTGATGAAGCTCGGCGTGCAGGACCGCACCCAGGCCGCGCTCTACGCGGTACGCCACGGTCTCGGCTGATTCCACGGCGGACGCGGTCACTGGTTCCTGATCGGCTCGAAGATCGCGTGGTGGGCCGCCACGAGCGCGCGGCGTACCGCACGGTCGAGTTCGCGCAGCGCCGCTCCGCGCGCCGCGACCTGCGCGACGGTGAGGCCGCGGTCGTCGGCCAGGCGCAGCACGGTGGCCAGCCGCGTGGCGAGGGTGGCCACGCGGTGGGCCCGGGCCGGATAGCCGGGCGCCAGCTCGCCGCCGCGCTGCCCCAGCCGGTCGGGACGGTTGGACACCGGGCCGTCGACGGAGGTCAGCGCCTCGGTGGCCGACCGCATCGCGTCGGACAGGTCGCGCTCGGCCTCGGCGAGCGAGGGCAGGTCATGGCGTACGGGGCCGGAGTCGTGCACTTCCAGGCGCACGCCGACGTAGGACGATCCGCGGTGGTCCGGCAGAGGCAGCAGGCCGGTGTTCTGGCCGTCGGCCACGGCGATCGCGGCCTGACCGACGTCGACCGCGGCCGAGTTGAACGACGCCGGGCCCGACAGTCCCAGCGGGTCACCGGGCGCCGGCAGGGCGAGCCGCAGCTCGCGCAGGCCGCCCACGCGCAGATTTGCGAGGTATTTACGCAACGGAACGTCGCCCGCGACGACGGGACCGCCGACGGCTTCCACGTGGTCAGCCGCCTCGTCGAGGCCGACGTGACCGGCGAGCCAGGCGTTCCCCCAGGCGACCAGGGAGGGACAGACAGGCGATTCAGGGCGCACCGATCCACGATAAGCGCTCGCCCTGCAATAGGTTTGTCCCGTGGGTGACTCCTGAAGGAGGGATCGGGGATGGGTGGTCAGGTGCTGCGGCTCCAGGACGTCGCCGTCAGGCGCGACGGAGCGGCCCTGCTGCGCGGCATCGACTGGACGGTCAACGAGGACGAGCGTTGGGTGGTCATCGGCCCCAATGGCGCAGGTAAGACCACGTTGCTGCAGGTCGCTGCCACGTTGCTCTATCCGAGTGAGGGCCTGGTCGAGGTGCTCGGCGAGCGGTTGGGACAGGCGGACGTCTTCGATCTCCGGCCGCGGATCGGGCTGGCGAGCGCCGCGCTGGCCGAGCGCATCCCGCCCGAGGAGAAGGTCATCGACCTCGTGCTGACCGCGTCGTACGCGATCATGGGCCGCTGGACGGAGGAGTACGACTCCAACGACGTCACCAGGGCCGTCGAGTTGATCGACATGATGGGCGCGGCCCACCTGATCAGGCGGCGGTTCGGCACGCTGTCCGAGGGCGAGCGCAAGCGGGTGCAGATCGCCCGCGCGCTCATGCCGGACCCGGAGATGTTGCTGCTCGACGAGCCGGCCGCCGGGCTCGACCTGGGCGGGCGTGAAGACCTGGTGCGCCGTCTGTCGCTGCTGGCGGGCGACTACCGCTCGCCGACGCTGGTGCTGGTGACGCACCACGTGGAGGAGGTGCCCTCGGGGTTCACGCACGGGCTGCTGCTCCGGCACGGCTCCGTGGTGGCCCAGGGGCCGCTGGAGCACGTGATGACGTCCGACAACCTCTCCCACACGTTCGGCGTGCCGCTCTCGTTGGAGAGGAGCGGCGAGGGCCGCTGGTACGCCCGTCCTCACTAGATCGCCTTTTATGCCGATAAAGTCGGTCGACATCGGTCGACATCGGTCGACACCGACTGGACACTGCGAATGACAGAAACCAAATAGGATCTACGGAGTCGGTCCCCTCGGCTCCGGAGCGTTGCCATGTCCATCGAGCAGCTCATCGTCGCCCTTGTCGTGGTCGCGGCGGTGGGTTTCGCGGTGGTTCGTACGATCCGCATCATCCCGCAGGCCACGGCTGCCATCATCGAGCGCCTCGGCCGCTACCACCGCACGCTGACGCCGGGGCTCAACCTGGTGGTGCCGTTCATCGACCGCATCAAAGACCTGATAGACCTGCGTGAGCAGGTGGTGTCGTTCCCGCCGCAGCCAGTGATCACCTCCGACAATCTGGTCGTCTCCATCGACACCGTCATCTACTTCCAGGTCACCAACCCCAAGGCGGCCACCTACGAGATCGCCAACTTCCTGACCGGCGTCGAGCAGCTCACGGTCACGACGCTGCGCAACGTCGTCGGCGGCATGGACCTCGAGCGCACGCTGACCTCGCGCGAGGACATCAACACCGCGCTGCGCGGCGTGCTCGACGAGGCCACCGGCAAGTGGGGCATCCGGGTCAACCGGGTCGAGCTCAAGGCCATCGACCCCCCGGCCTCCATCCAGGACTCGATGGAGAAGCAGATGCGCGCCGACCGCGACAAGCGCGCCGCGGTCCTGGCCGCCGAGGGGCAGCGCCAGGCCTCCATCCTCGCGGCCGAGGGCGAGAAGCAGGCCTCGGTGCTGCGGGCGCGGGGCGAGGCGGAGGCGGCCGTGCTGCGCGCGCAGGCGGAGGCCGAGGCCCAGGCCATGCGCGCCAAGGGGCAGGCCGACGCGATCGGCATGGTCTTCAAGGCCATCCACGAGGGAAAGCCCGACCAGCAGTTGCTCGCCTACCAATACCTGCAGACCCTGCCCGAGATCGCCAAGGGCGAGGCCAATAAGATCTGGATCGTGCCGTCGGAGATGGGCAAGGCGCTGGAAAATCTCGGCGGTCTTTTCACACCCCCCAAGAGCTCGGACACCCAGTGAGCAACCCGCTGCGAGGGCCATCGCCCCGGCCTCAGGCATGGCCGGACGGCGGTCCGACGAGCGGGTTTCTCGGGTCAAGGAGGGTTTGTGACGGGGTGGGAGCTGGCTGCGGTCTGCGTGGCCGGGGTGATGGCGGGCGCCATCAACGCGGTCGTCGGGTCAGGGTCGCTGATCACGTTCCCCACGCTGGTGGCGGTGGGCATCGATCCCGTCACCGCCAACGTGTCCAACACGATCGGGCTAGTGCCGGGCTCCTTCACGGCCGCCTACGGCTACCGCGTCGAGCTGCAGGGCCAGCGTGACCGCCTGCTGCGCCTGGGCGCCGCCTCGGCGGTCGGCGCGCTGATCGGCGGCGTCCTGCTGCTGTTCCTCGACCCCGACGTGTTCGAGGTGGTCGTCGTCGCGCTGATCGCGCTGGCCTGCCTGCTGGTCCTGGTGCAGCCCAGGCTCAACGCGTGGCTGGCCGAGCGGCGGGGGCACGCGCATCCGCACGGCGGCGCGGCGTTGTGGCTGGGCGTGCTGGCCTCGGGCGTCTATGGCGGCTATTTCGGGGCCGCCCAGGGGGTGTTGCTGATCGGGCTGATCGGCATCTTCCTCGACGACGGCCTCCAGCGGGTGAACGCCGCGAAGAACGTGCTCGCGCTGCTGGTCAACGCCGTGGCCGCGGTGCTGTTCACGGTGGTCGCGGACGTCGACTGGCAGGCCGTGGCCGGGGTGGCGCTGGGCGCGATGGCCGGCGGCTTCCTGGGTGCCAGGCTGGGCCGGCGCATCCCGGCGCCGGTGTTGCGCGGGGTCATCGTCTGCGTGGGAATCGCCGCCATTATCGTACTGGTGTACGGATAAATTCCCGGCTATCTGGGTATGAATCTGTACATGAAGGGTGATTGGGTGGAGATCGTCATTGACGCGGGAGGGTCACCGCGCACCTACGAGATCACGGCCACCCGCGCCGGCCGGCGAGTCGAGGTGAACACGCGGCGGGGGCTCGTCGAGGTCAGCGAGGTCACCAGGACCGGCACCCCGGTGCGCACGGCCCGGTTCATGTCCAGCCGCATCCTCGCACTCGTGGAGCACCCCGCCGACGAGGTCAGCTGAAGTCCGCCGCGCGGTCCTCCGCCCACCGGCGGAACGTCAGCGGAGGGCGGCCGAGCAGCCGCTCGACGGTGCCGGTGACAGGCTCGGGACGGGTCACGAACCCTCCCCAAACCTGCAACGCGAGGTCCACGAAGGCCGGGTCGCCCCAGGCCGCCCTGAGCTGCTCGCGGGCCTCGTCGACGGGCAGTTCCTCCCAGCGCACCTCGCGGCCGAGAACCTCGCCGATGATGCGCACCTGCTCGGCCTGGGTGAGCTGCTCGGGGCCGGAGAGCGCGTACGCCGCGCCGTTGTGCCCAGCGGAGGTGAGCACGTGCACGGCCACGGCCGCGATGTCCTTCTCGTGGATCAGGGACCTGGCGGCCTGCCCGAACGGCCAGCGCACGACGCCCTGCCTGATCTGGTCGGCCCACATGAGCGTGTTGGCCGCGAATCCGCCGGGCCGCAGGAAGGTCCAGCCGACTCCCGAGTGCCGGATCAGCCGCTCCACCCCCTGGTGGAAGTACGTCGGCTCCTCGTCGTCCGCCACGTCCTCGACGTCCGCCGACAGGTAGACCACGCGCCGCGCATGCTTGGCGATCGCCGTGATCGTGCCCGCGGCGCTCTCGGCCGAGGTACCAGGCCAGAGCAGGAACACGCTCTCCACGCCGTCGAGCGCCGGCTCCAGGGTCTCGGGGGCGGTCAGGTCGCCGCGTACGGTCTCGATGGGCAGCCGCACCCGTGCTGGATCCCTGGCGAGCGCCCGGACCTCCAGCCCCGCGTTCGCGAGCCGGGTCACCACGTGCCTGCCAACGTTGCCGGTCGCGCCGGTCACCAGAATCTTTCCCATGCGGCGACCCTAGGACCTCAAGCTAAGTTCAGGTCAACCCGGGGCGCACCTGGAGCGTGCCGTCGCGCCTGACGCGCGTCTCGAACATGGGCGCGGGGGCGGTCGCGGGCCCGTGCTTCACCGAGCCGTCGGCCAGCCGGAACGTGCTGCTGTGCCACGGGCAGACCACGCACGCCTCGCCGTCCTCCATGACGAGCCTGCCCTGGTGCAGCGGTCCGGCCAGATGGGGACAGCGGTCGCCGAGTACGGTCACGGCCTCGCCCTGGCGCAACACGAAGAGCTGGATGTAGCCGAGCCTGCGCGCCACAGGACGGCCGTCGGGCAGGTCTCTCAGCAGACACAGGTCGTGCCAGCCCAGCGGCACCAGATGGGTGACCTGCGGGGCGTGGTTGGCCCCGGCCGCCTGCCGGTAGGCCAGGTGGCCGCCGAGATAGGCGCCGAGACTGCCCACGCCGAGCCCGGCGAACGACAACAGCCGGCCGGGGCGTTCGTGCCCGCGCAGCCGTGCCAGCAGCGAGGCGGAGAACAGGCCGAGGGCGGCCACGTTCGACGCCATGTGCACCAAACCCACCCGCTGCTGCTCGCGGTGGAGCGACGACCAGTCGGTCAGCCCTGCCGCGGCCGTCGGCAGGGCGTTGGCGATGCCGGTGGCCAGCAGCAGGCGGGAGGCCCGGGGGTCGGCGCGCGCCAGGTCCAGCACGGCGGCCGACATCCAGCAGCCGAGGCTCACCGTGGCGAGCGGCGGGTGCAGCGGCTTGCCGGTGGGCACGCCGTGCAGCAGGTCACGGACCCGCCCCTGGGGGATGCGCCGGCGTACGGCCTTCGCCAGCGTCCTGACGGCCTTGTCCATGGCTTTCGACTTCTCGAGCCGATCGGCGAGGGCGACCGGCCCGGCGAAACCCCGTAGCTGCCGACGCTTCGCTCGCACTTCCTCTTTCACGACAAGTCCCCTACCCCGGCCATGAGGGCATCACTCGGACAGGTGACCTCTGGCCACGGACAGCTCAACCAGCTCCAATGCGTACGAACCGAGTGAGGGTGAGCCCTCCTCGATGATCCGCACCTTCTCCCTGACCTGGGCGGCCGTCACCTTGAACAGCGGCCAGGTGCCGCCCTCCGTGTGGTGGTTGGCCAGGATCGGGGCGAACCGGTCGAGCGCCTTGGCGAACTTCGCCTCAGGCGTCTTCCTGGCCTCGAACTCGTCCCACAACTCCCGCATCCACGCCGCCTGGTCGGCGGGCAGCAGGCCGAAGATGCGGTCGGCGGCGGCCCGCTCGGCCTCGGCCTGTGCCGAGACGGCCACCGGGTCGTAGACGAAGGTGTCACCGGCGTCGATCTCCACCAGGTCGTGCACCAGGAGCATGGCCACCACCCGTTGGAGGTCGGTCCCCGGCGGGGCGTGCTCGCCGAGGACCATCGCCAACGTGCCCACGTACCAGGAGTGCTCTGCGGTGTTCTCCCGTCGCGAACCGTCGATGAGATGGTTGCGGCGAATGATCCGCTTCAACTTGTCGATCTCGATGGCGAAGGCGATCTGGGTGTTCAGGCGGTCCTCTTCTGGTGCGATAGTCACGCGCGACACCCTAATGTGCGGTGATCACCCAGGATGGTGAAATCCTGACCGGAACTCCGTTGAACACTGCGTGACGACTCGGAACGTCGGGCGCATGGGGAAGCCCCGGAGCCCCCGCGGTCTCCGGGGCTTGTGCCCTGGGGTATGCGCGGTCCCCCAGGTCTAGTGGCCGGCTCGCGTCAGCGTCAGGTCCGCGCGAAGATCAGGCGGCTCCTCGAAGTCGGGCCGTAGCGAGATCCACGCTCGCCGGCCGTACAACCTGTCCAGGCCGGGGGAGGCCGCGCCCGGAGCCTCGTCGCGCCGGACGACCTCCACGATCAGGAACTGCGACCGCGTGCGGTGCCGGTAGACGTTCGCGTTCCTGGCCCAGCACGCTGCGGCGATCTCCTCGCTGTACGCCTCGAACTCCTCGGCGCAGATCCCGGCCCTCGTCAGGATAAGGGCCTTCTCGCCCCTGGACGTGGGTGTGATCCAGAGGACCAGCGGGATCCGCCCCGCCCTGGTGTGCATCGTGGTCTCCAGGCAGACCCGCTGCAGGCGGTGCCGGGAGATCACGCACCAGACGTGGGAGGTGATCCAGCCGCGGCCGGTCCTGGTGACGGCCGGCACCGAGATGGCGCTGCTGAGCAGGATGACGGGCATCCACCGGCCCTCCTGGGTGGCGCCGAGCAGCGTCAGCGTGAACAGCGTCAGCGCCGCCGCGAGCAGAAGCTCCGTACGGATCCGCCAGAGCCTGACGAGCCGGCCGCTCCGGCCGGCGGCGGGCAGGTCCTCGTAGCCGGGGTAGATCTGGTTGCGCGGGTTCCTCGGCACGTCAAGACACCTCCTCCGTCACGCGGTGCGGGAGGCGGAGCTGGTCGAAGCGCGGGTCGCGGTAGCGGCGGGCGCCGAATCGCACCCGCTCGACGGTCCAGCCCATGCGGTGTGCGAACTCGTCGGGCTCCATGCAGATTTCCCGGTCGGCCCATGCGACGAGTTCCCGGATCCGGGACTTGATTCGGCTGAGTCCCTTGGTACCTTGTGAGTACATAGAAGACCCCTTTCGCGGCATTTTGAGGTGGCTTCTTGGCCGGTCCGACGGCTGATGGCCGGTCTCGTCGCAGGGTGGCAGCCCATATGCGGCGAGTCGGATGTCAGCCGCGGCCCGGCTTTTTGCGTGCTCGAATGAGCGGACTCTCGCTGCGCGGTCAGGCGATGAAATGGTCCTTCCGGCAAGTGGCCTCCCTGGGGTGGATTCTCAGGTCCGGGACGGCGACGTTGCCGGCGAGACGGCCCGCGTGGGGGCGCGTGATCGTGGTCGGAAGGCCCGATGCGTACGGCCGTGTGGTCATGTCCGGCCTCCTCACCATCCGAGGTCCCTCCTGAAATCGATCGTCCCCCTAGGCCCGCGATGCTGCAAGGCTTTAGGCAAGGGAAGATTTAACTTTCTTCGCGATTTGCTTCTTGGCTTGCGATGCAACTTGCACGAGAAGAGTCAGAGGCTGGTCGACCTGGCACGAACTCCGGTATCCCGCCCGGGATCCGCCGCCCTACGGAGCTCGTCTTGCCCCTACGCTCCCTCCGTGAAAGCCTTCCTGGCAAGGCCGTACGCGACTCTTCATGCAAGTTGCAGTGTAAGATTGGCCGAACGGCCCACAAAGCCGGGCCCCAAACGACCCCTTCCGGCTACACCTTCATTCCCGACAAGGAGAGTGGACGGTGCCATCGCAGCAGGGCAGTCCCACAGTACGCAGGCTCCGGCTCGGGCAGGAGTTGCGCATCCTCCGGGAGCGAAGGAAGCTCACCGGCGCCAAGGCCGCTCGCGAGCTCGGCTGGTCGGCGAGCAAGGTCAGCCGCATCGAGGCGGCCAAGACCATGCCCGTCGCCGACGACATCAAAGCCCTGGCCGAGCTCTACCGCATCGACGGAGGGAAACTTGACGAGCTCTTCGGCCTGTTGCGGGATGCGGAGCAACGCGGGTGGTGGGAAGATTACGAAGACACTCTTCCCGAGGAATACACAAGATTCCTCGGGCTTGAGGCGGAGGCGACATTCCAGCGCGACTGGGAACCCCAGGTTGTGCCTGGCCTGTTGCAGACCGAGGACTATGCCAGGGAAGTCATTCTGGCGACCCGGGGCATCGCGCGCATCACGCACAGTGGTGTCAGGAGTCGGGTCGAGGCTCGTCTCGACAGGCAGCAGCGAGTGCTGCACAGGGCCGATCCCTGCTCTGTTGTCGCGGTGCTCGACGAGTCGGTGTTGATGCGACGTTTCGGCGAGTCCGCCGTGATGCGGGAGCAGATGGAGCATCTCCTGGAGATCTCGATGTTGCCGCACGTTAGTGTCCGAGTCCTCCCGTTGGATTCACTTCATCCGGTTAACACTGGTGCCTTCATTCATCTGAAATTTTCGGCGTTTGATGATGTTGTGTACCTTGAGCAGCTGTACACTGCTGACTTTGTCGAGGATCTCGAACGAGTGGCTGGATACGAAATAGCTTTCGATCACATCCAATCGGAGGCTCTGGGCGAGGATGAATCCCGTGTTCTCATTCAGCGTAAAGCCATGCGTTGGCGAAGGTAGTAAAAGGCCATAAGGGGGCGATGGAGCCCTTTTATGTATTTGGAGAGAAAATGTACATCCATACTAAGACGGAAGCTTGGCGGAAGAGCACCTTCTGCAACGGCGCAGGGGCCTGTGTCGAGGTCGCGCCCTTGGCTGATGGCAATGTCGCGCTAAGGGACAGCAAGACGCAGGACGGGCCCGTGCTGGTCTTCACGCCAGGCGAGTGGGCAGCCTTCACGGCAGGTGTTCGCCAGGGTGAGTTCGACCTGACCGCACTAGGGGCAGGCGCATGACGAACGGCCCTGGCAAGTTGGTGGCACAACCTTTCAGGGCCGTTCGGGTGGAGGCATGGCACGCCTCCGGCTTCCCGCACTTCCGCAGTCTGGAGCAGAGAAGACTTGCACATCATGACACATCCGCGGCCGCGATGATCAATCATCGGCACGCACCTTTCTGGTTCGGCTCCACCATGTGATCCCGACTACGACCAGCGCCGCCGCAGCAGCGCTTGGCGCGGCGAGCAGGCTCCTCTGGGCTTTCGAGGCTCCGACATGGCGGCTGGGTGCCCCGGGCCTCCACCGTCTGCACCGTCTGCCGCCAGGCGCGGTCGATCACTGTGACGAATGGCCGGGGCGCGCCGACGGCCTCGCGTGCCCTACCAGAAACGCCTGCCGACTTCCGTGCCGAGGAAGTCGTGGCGCGCACATTCTTGGAGCACCGGCTCAGGCCGGCACGGGATTTTCTATCTGCAGCTGCAGAAGCTGGAAATGGTGGGATCGCTCCGCCTCCTCGCGTGCAAACCTCATTTCCCTGGCTTGCACGCCGATGACGATGAGCGCTAAAGCGGAGAGCACGGCGGATGCGGCGCCGTAGGTCTCGCCGATGTCACTCGGCGGCGGCCGATGTGAGCGGGCAGGCAGGAGGAGGCTCAGCAACAACGGCGAGAGCAAAGTCGCAGCCAGTGCCCCAAGCGCGATCGTCGTGAGCAGCAACGCCGACGAGCGCGACGGTCGCCGAGGGTGACGGGGGACCATGGGCGCAAGGTGTCATACGAATGACTCACGTACCAGAGGCGACGCGGGCCGGGTCCTGTGTGGCGGGTGGATATGCCCTGGGCAAGGGCGACTTGCTCTGACAGGCCTGTGCCGACACCTCCGCATCCTTCTGCTCGTCCGCGACCAGGAGCGCGGCCGCCGCCGTCTTCGACGGGTGCCTTCAGCCGCCACGTCGACGATCCTGCGCTTCAGCACGGCCGGCCTGACGGCCTCTCCCTGAGTCCTGGGGATCGCTGGCACGTCGATGGATGACGAGACACGCCACGCGATGTCCGATTTGTTGTCAAACGAGAGGACTGCACGGTAATCCGCCCCACATGGCATGCTCGATCCCTGGAAGACAGGATTCGAGTGGAAGTGGCGGTAGATGAGACTCCCCCATGCCCTCCCGGCGCTCGCTGTCGTGGTGTCCCTGACCGCATGCTCGTCTCCGCCGGAAAGGGAGCCGCAACGCGGGCAGGTGGAGCAGCAGCGGGCACCTTCCACTCCCTCGGCCACCCCCTCGGCGAAGCCGACGCCGCAGCGGCGGCCGTACACGATCTCCTTCGGCGGGGATGTGCACTTCGAGGGGATGTTGCGCCCCCGGCTCTCCAACCCGCGCACGGCTCTGGGGCCGATCGCGAGCGTGCTACGCAAGGCGGATTTATCCATGGTCAACCTGGAGACGGCCATCACCACCGGGGGGACGCCGGCGCCGGGCAAGGAGTTCACGTTCAGGGCCCCGCCCAGCGCGTTGAGCGCGTTGAAGGCATCCGGGGTCGACGTGGCGTCCATGGCCAACAACCACGGCATGGACTACATGGACGACGGGCTGGCCGACACGCTCGCGGCGATCAAGCGCAGCAAGTTCCCCGTGGTGGGGATCGGGAAGGACGCGGCGCAGGCGTACCGGCCGTACCGCAGGACCGTGAACGGCAACCGGGTGGCGATCATCGGGGCCACCCAGGTCATGGACGCGGAGTTCATCCAGTCGTGGACGGCTGCGGCCGGCAAGGGCGGGCTGGCCTCGGCCAAGGACGAGGCGAGCCTGCTGAAGGCCGTACGCAAGGCGCGCAAGAATTCCGACACGGTGATCGTCCACCTGCACTGGGGGACCGAGATGCAGAAGTGCCCGAACCCGGCGCAGCGCTCGCTCGCTCCCAAGCTGGTCAAGGCGGGCGCCGACGTGGTGGTCGGTGGGCATGCCCACATCCTGCTCGGGTCCGGATATCTCAAGAACGCGTACGTCAACTACGGCATGGGCAACTTCGTCTTCTACAACTCCGATCCCGCGACCACGGGCAGGACCGGGGTGCTGACGTTGACGATCAACGGGCGGAAGGTGCTGAAGGACGCCTGGACGCCGGCCACCATCCAGGGCGGTGTCCCGGTGCCGATGAAGGGGTCGTCCAAGACGCGGGCGGTCGAGGACTGGGAGGAGTTGCGCTCCTGCACGGGCCTGTCGGCCCGGCCCGACAGGTGATCCGCGCGGACTCTCGTTGGTATTCTGCTGGACGGTGCGTCCAATAGGAGGTCGCGATGCGGTGGGTCGAGTCCGGTGACGTGCGGCTGGCGCTGGTCGAGGAGGGCGACCCCGACCGGCCGACGATCGTCCTCCTCCACGGCTATCCCGACACCCACCGCGTCTGGGACGAGGTGGCTGCACTCCTGCGCGACCGTTTCCACGTGGTGCGCTACGACGTGCGCGGGGCCGGCGGGTCCTCCGCCCCGCGCGACCGACGCGCCTACGACTTCGACCACCTGATCGCCGATCTCGGTGCCGTGCTCGACGCCGTGGGCAAGCCCAGGGTCCACCTCGTGGGGCACGACTGGGGCTCGCTGCAGGGGTGGGAGGCCGTCGCACGGGAGGGGATCCGTGACCGGGTGGCCTCGTTCACCAGCCTGGGCGGGCCCGGGCTGCGGCAGATGCGGCATTTCGCGCGGCACGGGCGGCGGCGCGACGTCGCGGCGCAGCGGATGAGGTCGTGGTACATCGGCGCTTTCCTGCTGCCCGCGCTGCCCGAGCTGGCCTGGGGCTCCATCATGCCGCGGATCGTCACCCGCACCCTGCTCGGCGAGGGCGTCACGCCACGGCCCGGGCATCCGGCGCCCACCCTGGCAGAGGACGGGCGCAACGGGCTCTGGCTCTACCGGCGCAACATGGCCGCCACACTCGGCGACCCCGGCCTCGATCCGAGCGTCTCCGACGTGCCCGTGCAGCTCATCGAGGCCACGCGGGACCGGTTCGTGACGCCTGCGCTGCCGGCCTCGTTCGATCGGTGGGTGAGCGGGCTGTGGCGCCGCAGGCTCGCGGCCGGGCACTGGGCCCACCGCAGCCGTCCCGAGGCCGTCGCCGGGATGATCGCCGAGTTCGCCGGCCATGTCGAGGGCGCCAAGGCCGGCACGGCGTTGCTG